>JAZUFN010000079.1:0-2009 GCA_045640725.1 Lachnospiraceae bacterium | reverse complement strand
TGGGCGTAAAGGTAGAATTCACATCAGTAAATGCCTCTACCCGTGGTCAGCTTCTGGACGCAGGCGAGCTGGATATGGTAGCCGCTACATTCACCATCACCGAGGAAAGAAGACTTTCCTATGACTTCTCTACTTCCTACTACACAGACTATGTTTCCGTACTTGTAAGAAACGATTCCGGTATTGAGACACTGGAAGACTTTGAAGGCAAGACCATTGCGGTAGTTACCGGCTCTGTTTCCAAAAAGAACGTTGAGTCCGCTACCAGCGCCAAAATTAAGTTTGTTGAGTATCCCGAGTATTCCGACTGTAAGCTGGCTGTCGCTTCAGGTATAGCTGACGGCTTCGCAGTAGACGTATCCGTACTTTCCATCTGGGTAGATGACGATTGCCACATTATAAGTGCCAGATTTGCTCCTCAGGAATACGGCGTAGCTACCAAGAAGGGTTGCCAGTTCTCCGAGTATGTAGACGGCAAAATCAAAGAGTGGCTTGCAGACGGCACAATTGCCAGCCTTATTGAGAAAAACGGTATCAAATAATTTCAACTAACGATCGGAGGTATTGACTATGACTGATGTTTTTTCATTATGGAGATGGCAATATCTATGGAATGATCGAATGGTCTTCGTAAAAGGCTTGGGAGTAACAGTAATCATAGCAGCAGGCGGGCTTGTGCTCGCCCTGCTGCTGGGTTTTTCCTTCGGACTTATGGCATCATCCAAAAATAAAGTAATTAAAGGCTTTGCCAGAGTTTACCTTGAGATTTTTCGTAATATTCCACTTACTTTACAGGTTCTGTTTATATACTACGCTTTCGTGTACAGCGGAGTCATGATTTCCCCCATTATAGTCGGCATTGTAGGCCTGGGCTTATGTATCGGTGCTTTGATTTCCGAAATAGTCAGAGGCGGTATCGAGGCCATTCCCAAAGGCCAGTACGAAGCTGCTGCCGCTCAGGGTCTTACTACCTTTCAGGCCATGAGAATCGTGGTACTTCCCCAGATGATAAAAATAATTATGCCACCTTTGGCCACACAGCTGGCTGTTTTGGTACTTAACACCTGCGTACTGGCAATGATTGCCGGCGGTGATCTTCTGTACGTAACTCAGAACTGGGTAGCTAACGGCACCTTAAGTTACGGTCCTGCTTATCTGGTATGTGGCGTGCTTTTCTTCCTGGTATGCTATCCTATTACCAGCATGGCCAGACGTCAGGAACGTCTCCATATGGGTAACAGAAGATAAAGTAGAAAATTAACTATGAAAGAGAGGGATTGGAAGATGAATGTAAACCTTTTTGAAGAAATCAAATTATTGGCCACATCCTACAATCTTGACTATATATTTAAAGGCCTTCTGCTGACCTTTGAGCTGGCCTTCGGCATCCTTCTGGTAAGCTTTGTCATAGGAGTCTGCCTGGCTTTGCTTAAGACGTATGACGGAAAGAATCCCACAAAAATCATTACAGTATATGTGGAAATATTCCGTAACACGCCTATACTTTTGTGGATTTTCATCTGCTTCATATTTATGCCCTTCAGCAGTAAGCTTCTTCGAGCTTCCTCAGGTCTGTGTCTGGTGTCCGCTGCCGCTATATGTGAAATGGTCAGAGGCGGTCTCAACGCCATTCCCAAGGGGCAGATAGAAGCCGGTAGATCTCAGGGCCTCAACATGCTTCAGATTATTACCATCATTATTTTTCCCCAGTGCTTCAGAAGAATTATTCCGAATCTTATCAACCAGATGATTTCGGTATTTAAGGATACTTCCTTCCTGGGTCAGGTATCCATCGCAGAATTCCTTTACTGCACCAAAAAAGTCATGGCTACGGCCAGTGTTTCCACCGGCCATGCCGTACTTCCAATGGACGTATTCATCATGTTCGGATTTGCGGCTTTGGTATATCTGGTAATCAACAGCCTGCTTTCAGCTCTTGCCAGAACAGCACAGAAAAAATTGATAGCTCATTAAAATACGGAGGATTTTATTATGGGATCACAGAAATA
>JAZUFN010000078.1:0-29499 GCA_045640725.1 Lachnospiraceae bacterium | reverse complement strand
ATATCAAATTCAACAAACGGAAGTTTACTTAACGCTTCGCCGATTTTAACGATACCGCCGAGAACAGCAGATATAAAGCCCGCCAAACCGCTCTGCGCGCCAATCCAGGCGTTCTGAAACGCTATGGCTATATTTTTCGCTATGTTTTCCTGCGTGTGCCACATGTTAACAAAATACTGGATTACTACGTTAACACCGCCCGTGATCACTCCAAAGCAGGTGCTTACTCCGTCGGTCATTCTTACCACCGACTTTAAGAAGAGCATAACCCCCGCAACTACCAGCGCAAACATTGCCGCCCACATTATAACGGGTGACATGGCTGCATTTAAAACCATCTGTGCAGCAGCCCACAGTTTAGTGGCTAATATCACGGCTCCTACAATTCCAACGAATATGCCGACAGCACCTATGATGTCTCCTACAACCTGCTGATGTTCCTGTAGAAAGCCTATAAACACATTTAGCGCTCCCAGTACAGTCTCCAGCGTAGGCAACAAACTCTGAGCCAAAGATCCCGTGAAGGCCTCCCAGGATCCTTGTAACAATCTCACCTGGTTCGCAAAACTATCCTGCGTTCGGCTGAAATCACCCTGCGCATCGTTTGTTACATCTAATAAATAGTTATATCTGAGTAATGCTTGGGAGCCTGCGTCCATTTTGTCATATGTAGTCTCCAAACCCTGCGCCATAGCATAAGCATTAAGGTTAGCCACAGACATATTAATACCTAACTGTTTCAGTGGTTCCGTTTCTCCGGATATGCCTGATCGAATCTTATTAAAAGCTTCGTCGGTGTCCAGGTTATAGAAAGACGCCATGTCTCCGGCTAACTGCGTCATATTCATAGACATCTCATCGACTGCCGCGCCCGTTAGTCCCATAGACTTAAGCATAGCGCCCATTGTACCGGAATAACGCTTTGCCGATAACTCCGAAAGACCAAACGCGCTAAGTGTGGTCTGCGCCCACTCGTTAATGGTCTCTGCAGACTCTTCAAAAGTAACGTCTACTACGTTTTGAACTTCCGTCAAATCCGAAGCGTAATCTATGGCACTTTGAATAGTTCCAACAACAGCCTGTATGGATATATACGAAGCCACCATACCCATAATACTGTTGCCCAACTCGTCAAAGATAGACGTTGCTTCTTTTCCTTTTTGATTAAGCCCCTCCTGGGCGTCCGCTGCTTGTCTGATACGTCCAGGAGATATGCTGTTCTCACTTGCCTGGCCAGCTCTGTTTAAAGACTGTGTAAGGCCGTCAACACTGCTGGCCATTCTTTGCGCGACGGCCGATATGCCATCATGAAGGTTAATACTTGTACTAATTCCTATAGCCATCTCTTACCTTCCTCTCGTTTTTCGTTCTAATTCGGCCTCTTGCTTTTTCATCTGCTCGACCTTTATATCTATAGCTGCGATTACAAAGGCCTTCTCTTCATCCCCGAGATTAGCAAAAGTGGACGGCAGCCAGTGGAATTTATGCAAACAGTAGAATGCATAATTAAACTCCCCGTTGCCGCCTTCTATTAGTTTTTTGCCTCTTCTACCTTCTCGTTAATAGTACTGAATCCGTTGTACTCCTGAATGAATTTAGCAAACTCGTCATATTCGGCCGGAATATCTACCATCTCTTTAAGTAAGTCCTCCGGAGTCAATACTCCGTAGCTGTCCTGCAGTTCCTTACTTGTCAGATCAGGATACACCACTGACGCCGTGATCATTTTTGCAATGTACTTAGTAGTGTTTACCTTTGAGCGGTACATATTAGGCTTGCCCGTAATGGGTACCTCGAATGTGCACGAATCGCGGATATCATCGTTCTCAGCTGTGCTGATCGCTTTAATGGTCCACTCTAAAGGCTTGCCTTCTGCATCGCATAACGAAGAAGTAGCAGCGTAAGTGGTTGTGCTTTTCTCTTTTTTGTTTCCCTTTAAGAATAATTTTAAATCTGACATATAGATCCTCCTGTCTATATCCTCCGGGAAATGGCCCTGCAGCGGTTGGAGGTGTTGCCGTTTTCGTGCTTAAGTCACTATCAGGGCCAGTGTCTTACATCATGTAAGCAGGTGTATTAAACTTCTCATTTGTAGAGTAGTCTGCAGCATAAGCCTCAATAGACTGCTCTACACTTCCGCCCTCGGCGTTAAGCATATTAAGCATTACGTCGCCGTTAATAACGCAGTCCTTGTATATATGAGTAGATCTACCCACCTCTTCAGAGCCTTCGTTAGTTACCTGGCAGTCAAACACTGGTAATATGCCTGTGTTTTTATATGTCTCTATAAGCGCGTCGAACATATCAGACACCTTATAGACTGTGAAGTTAAGCTTAATCTCCAGTCCATTGGGTACCTTGCCCTTAATCATTGTTCCCAGGCGGGGAATGTCTGAAGTGGTCACTGTAGCCACTGCAGTAAAATCCTTTGCATTAAGCATCTCATAACGCTTACCGTTAATAGTTGCGTAGAATGTGGCATTGTTCGCCTTTACTACGTCATTTGTACTAATAAAAGCCATTTAAGCACCATCCTCTCTTAAGATACCTTAACTGTCATGTACAGTTTCTCCATAGCATTTACAGGCATTACGGCACTATCGATGACAACCGCCTTTTTAGTGTCTCCGGCCGATACCTGAATATCGCCATCCTCGAAGTTTTCGATCGCGCGGATATCGTTAAGCTGGGCAAACAGCTTTGTAATATCGCCCCACAGAGACGCCCTGCCGTCAGCATCATTAGGAACCTGTCCCAGATACTTGCCGTTAAATATAACAGCCACATCGTTTCCGATCTGATCAAGCACACGAATAGTCTGATTTGCCTTAAAGTCATCACCCTTAACGTCTGTAACAGTGACAAGTGAGTTAATATCTGTAAGAACACGGATATCATCACCCACGCGGTGAAGAACAAATTCTCCAGCGTCTACACATCCCTCTAACTGGGCCTGTGTGTAGTTGACGTTTACAGTAAACTCGCCGTTATACAGCTTGTTAGAACATGTAGCATTAACAGCGCAGGCACCTTCCGCACCGGTTACCCAGTAAACAAGTGAAGCTGCAGACCAGCCTGTATCTGCGACCGCGTTCTTTACGTTAATAACGCCCTCATAATCAGCAGGCTTATTATGTACCACCAACTGGAATTTAGCGCCCACATCGTCCCTCATACGCTTCACAAAAGCTACGTATAAGTTGAGAGTTGTAGCATCTACAGTCACAACGCCCATTGTGTTATATGTGTATGATTCGATGAGATCCAGGTAAGCCTGATGCGCTGTTCCGTTAACTGTTCCGTTGGTACCACCCTCAAGTGCTGCACCGGCTGTAACAGTAAGAGTAGCCCCTGACTTGAATGTTACAAAATCATTTGCCACAAGGTCAGCTGCAGTTGTGACTGTCTGCTTATCCACAAGGACTGTGCCCAGGAACGTAGACACATCCTTCTTATCACTATCGTCTGCATTTACAGCAACCACGATCTTAAGGTCGTTACCGCGAGTGCCGCAGTACTTTGCTGTTGCGTATGTGTTCTCCGCCTTATCACCGCCGGATGTAAGCTTATACGCGTGCAGTGTCTGCGCATTAATGAACAGATCACGCAGGCCCTTAAGTTCAGGTGCATCATATCCATAACCGAAGATCTTAAGCGAATCCTTAATGAATTCTCCCTGTGTTACAGTGAATATAGCGTTGTCAACACCCCAGTTGAGTTCTAAGGGCATAGTAACAACACCTCTGTCGCTCAGGTTAGCTGAGGCGTTAGCAGCACTCACAAAGTTAATGTATGTGCCGGGTAACTTCTTGTTCTGTGTAATAAAAGTTCCACCACCAAAAGCCATTATTTAACACTTCCTTCCATGTATTTTTTAATCAAACTGTCTACTTCTTTGAGCGTGTATTCCCTGCCGTCCTTTAATACCGCGTCAGTCACATCCGACTGGTAACGGTACCTTTTAGATGCCAGGATCTGCTCCTTTGTAAACTTAATAGGTTTATCCATTCTTTACCCCCTCGTTATGTTCGTAATTCTCCATGTCCACCTCATCGCTTGTCTTAACCGTGTTGAACGTGAATACAGCCTGCAGCGTAAGAACCCTGTCTATGACATCTGTGGATATATCAGAGGCTTCTATAACCAGGCCGTTGTAATTAACGTGCTTAAGACAGGCATAAAGCCGCTCTATTACATCGTTAATCTCTTTGTAAGCATCGTTTTCCGATTCCGGGAAGTACTTAATCACGATATCAAAGGTGTTCGTAGATCTCCCCTTGAGTTCCTGGAGAAAAAATGGAGTAACGCAACGAACAAAAAAACAGGGCTCGTTAAGACCCTGTTCTATCGATTCGTCATATATTTCATATCCGGCTCCAAATTCACCGAATATCGCACCACATACGGCGCTAACCACGTCGTTTATCATGTTATCTGCTCCCTTATCCACTTATTCAACTTGGCGTTTAATATAGCCGGAGCCATGTTGCGGATTTCTGACTCTGAGGTGGTCAGCATTTCCTTGCCTTCCACCCAGCCCTTACCGCCTCGTGTGCGGTGTCCATACTCTACATACGGCGCATACTCTACAGGGTTTATAATCTGCAAAGTGTATGTGCTGCCGGTCTTGGTAATCTGAACTCTGTTCAAAAACTGATTGACTGCCACACTTTTACCACTTGCAGCTTCCTGCTGGGTTTTAGCCGTCCAGCCGCGCCTTAACGTGCCTCCGGTCTTGCCTTTCTCCTGATAGACGCCGACCGGGGTTCGCTTGATTGTTTTCTGAAGCAATCGTGCCGCCAGCTCCTTAACGCAAGCCCTGCAAAAAGCGTCTATTTCCGCTTCGCTCAGATTGTCTTCTAACCTGGCTCTAAACGCCTCCAGCTGTCTGATATCAACTGACATTAAGACCACCCCTTAAAGATATCCAGCAAGATTTCTTGATGAGTCTTGTAAACAGATGGTTCACCGGTGTTTTTATACTCGGACGCCTTGCCCAGGTGAGTGATAACCAGCTTTGAACCGGCTTTAATCTCCACGTCAGGCGCCAAAAACACCTCAATCTGCTGATACATTGCACTGGCCGACTCCGTGTTGTTAGTTGTGGACGGACTCTTGAACGATAACCGGCAGGGTATGCTTGAATGTACCGTTACATCCTCAAACGCCATAGCGCCGTCCGGCTTTCTCACTTTGTGGTGCTCTATAACGTCACACGTGTCCTGGTACATTGATTCAAGTATGCTTTTTACCATTTCAGTTTCCTGTAACATATCAAATCACCTTCCCCGCCATGAAGCAGCGCATCGAATAAGGCCTTAACCTTGCTCTCTCCACTGTCAGAGTCCATAAAAGTTACGGATGTATCACCCATAGACATGGTTTTTACAGCTTTGTCCACATCAAAACCGGTCAGCTTGTTGAGCTGAAACAAGCCACTTAAAAACTCTCCGCATACCATATCGCAAAGAATCGTGTACGCCGATGCAGGGACCTCGGATATGTTACAGAAGTTCTTAACATGCGTTTCCTTTTTCTGCATCGCAAAACATAACGGCCATACATCCTCGTCTGTAGGCTCATAGCCTAAAGATAAAAGCCTGTACAGAACCATCTTATAGAACGGCTCTGTAAGGCTTGTATCGGTCATATCAGCCATAATGTCAGCAAGCAGCGTATTAAAATCTGTCATGCGACACACCGCCTTTTACTTTGTTTTCTTTTTAGGCTTTGCCTCAGTCTTAGCCTCAGGCTTTTCCTTGGGTTCTACCACTGGCTTAGCCTCGGCCTTAATCTCAGGCTTTTCATAGTAGCGTCTTAAAAGCATGCCCATAAGCCACCTCTTAAGCCTGGAACTTAGCCAGAACAACCTTTGAATCGTTAGAAAGCACTGCTACATAGTGCTCATCTACTGAAATTACAGTTGTCTTCTTAAGAATGTCGCGGTCAGACTCTACCTGTACGTCTCTCTTAAGGTAGATAGTAATGGCAGGTGTCTCGTTTGCGAATCTGTCAGCGTCTGCAGCCTCATTAGGATCTGCAACGTCTACCACTACGATGGGGTTAAGCCAGTATGCAGCTGCAACGGCCTTTACGAACTGGCCAACTGCAAGGTCAACATACTCACCAGCCTCGTTAATGCCTGTCTTGCCGGCATATGTGCCAATGTTAGATGTTGTGATCTCTGTATAGCCCTCTGCTGTAGCAGCCTTAACTTCGAACTCTACCTTTCTAACCTTCTTAGACTTTACAACCTGGCATCCGCAGATAGTACCGATTGTACCTGTCATAATAACGTCCATACCAGACTTGCTTCTGTCTGTGAAGTCTGTGTCGAGTCTTAATGTAGACTCCTGGTCGGGATGGATGAAGATGATCTTGTTCAGAGTTGTATCTGACTCATCTGCCATGAGGGCGTTAGCGTTTACGACTCCGGAATAACCGATCTTTGCAGCTGTGCCGTTGTATACTGCAGATGCGTTAAGGAGTGCGTCATGGCAGTCATTGTCAACCTTTGCTGCGATAGACATTGTGAGCTGGCTTGTGCCTTCTCCCATAGGGTTGCCATAACCGGAAAGCACAGCTTCGTCTGTAATCTCAATAGCCTTACCAGCCTTCTTTACGGTAGCTGTTGTGGTTGTGTGTGAAAGTGCAGTTGTGTCGATGGGTGTATTCTCTGCCACATCTACTGCATCACCGATATATCCGAACTTAGGAACAGTGATTGTGTTTCCTGCCTGTCCGGCCAGTGTTGTGTCAATCTTTGCGATTGCTGAAAACTTAATCTTCTTAGGTAAAGAAGCGGAAATCATGTCCGCCATAACCTGGGGATTTACAACGTTTGAAAGTAATGTTGTTGCCATTTTTTATACCTCTTTCTTTAGTTTTTCGTCAGAGCGTCATATGCGTCTCTGTTGGTGTTAAACAGTTCTACTCGCTCTTTATATCCCATTGTCGCGAACTGTTCTTTAGTAATACCGCCGGCAGAACGTGTTACATCGCCCTTTGCCGGAGATGCGCCCACTACCTTGGGGTTCGCAGGCTCTTTTGTCTGAAAAAGAAATGCGTCGGACTTCTGAAGCGCCTTTATCTGATCATCAAGACCCTTGATGGTTCCGTCGTCATTAAGCTCGGCTGTTTCCAGGTCTAACAGCGCGCGTGCAGCCTTAAGATTAAGAGCTCCCGCATCCTTTAAAGCACTCGATACAGCGCCGTCAATCTTCATGCGCTTGATCTCTGCCTCGTATTTGTCTGCAGCATCCTTGTTTGATGCCTGCAGGGCCTCTATCTGGCTCTTAAGAGACTGTATATCGCCTTCTGCTGCCTTTAATGTCTCCAGCTGCTGGTCTCGCTCTTTAACAAGAGCCTCGGCGTTCTTCTTGGCCTCGTTGATCTCGTTGAATCTCTCGTGAGGGACCCAGCCCTTGTATGATTCGATAACCTTTTCAGCGATTTCATCTGTTACGCCTTCAATCTGCAGCAATTCCTCTTTCTTTGTCATATCTCGATCCTTTCTACATTTTTTAACGAGGTTCAATCCTCTCTCTGTGGATTAATGGTTTTTACGTGTGGCCTTCACTAATTGCCCTGCGGGAATCGAACCCGCTTAACCTTTGGGCAATCAAAAAGGCCGGCGCTTAGCCGACCTCTTATCTTTTTCGCATGGCCTGTATCCAGGTATGCATTCTTTATTAAATTTTTCGCACCATTCGGCGAACCGAACGGCCCCGCTTGACGCGCGGATACCTTTATTTCTTTTGTGTTCACAGTCCATAATTGTTAGTAATAAAAAAGCACCCCACTTAGTGAGATGCTCAATAATCAGCATTATTACATTACGCCACCCATAACAGAATTAAACATATCACGAAATGTTTGATAAATCTGTTTAATCTCGTCGGGTGCATCGTCGAGTAATCCGCCGCCCTGTTTCTTCATGTAAGGCGTAATTATATCCATCATTTTTATCATTTCTTCCGGAATGTCAAACATTTATTTCACCTTCTTTTTAAGCTCATTCGTCCGCAATTCGACATAAACTTCATCGTATCGATCTGATAAATAAGCTGATTTTGCATAAAAACTTATATCCCCCACATTATCTATTGTAACTCCTTTTTTGTCAAGAATTAGCTTAGCCTTATGGGCATTATATTCTACAACCTCATCATTAGAAGCTATAGCACCAAAAACGTTTTTATACTCAAGGCAATCTTTAAGGTGCAATGTTTCATGAACCGTCATATGTATCTGCGTTGCCTTTTGTTCCAATTTAGTTACAAACAACACATGATTTTCAGCATCGTATCTACCTTTTGCACCTGACAGTTCATCAGGTGAAACGATAATGACTTTAGGTCTATCCGCTGGGTCTATTCCTACAACATCGTACGCAGAATTAACTATCTTTTTTATCTCGTGCAGTTTGCGAGGTTTAATATCTGTTAAATCAGATAAATAAAAATCACCCTGCGCAGATTCGATTTTGTGGTAGTTAATATTAATGTTATTTTCATTAATATTTAATTTATTAGCGCTCAACGTTACTTTGTCATAGTTCAACTCACCGTAGTTCATGCCGTCACTAACGTAGTTCCTAACCCACTCATCATACTTCATGCTCACCGGAACTTTGTAGACAGTGTTACCCTCTTCGTCTCTCGACGCTCTAAAGCCGGTATTAGACCACTCATCGTTGAAGTATGGAGCCGTGCAGCATCTGCAGTTCGGATGAAACGGCGGTGCTGTTACGCCTGCCTGGAACTCCCGCATAGGAAGGTGGGTGCCATCGCGCAGAGCGCAAGTCTCATCGGTGTCGCTGTCCAGTGTGGCCACTATCTCGAACTCTTCTACGTCCAGATCTTCAAAGCACTGCTTTTGCGCTTCCTGGCTGAAGTATGCAGACTCTGTCATCACGATCCGCGACGCCCTGGCCTTGTCGTTCTTCATCGTTTTAGCCAACTGCGCTATAACTCTGTCCGGATTCTCTCCGTTTACGCACATCTGAACCAGGCCGTTGTATATGTTGTTAATTAAGGTCGCTTTATCTTCACCTAACCTGGTAACGAAGTTCTTACCATCTACGGCCCAGGGCTTTTTGACGATCATATCCAGCTTATCGGAGTTGATCCCGCCTATTTCCCAGCCGACTCCGGTTCCCTTCATTACTTCGTAAGCACTGTGGTAATAACTGTCCGTGTACTGTTCTTTTATATGCCTGTCGATATCATCAGTAAGACCACCGAAGAGTTTTTCGCACTCGTTCTGCGCCTCTACCCTTAACGCCTCTAAACGGCTTATATGAAACCGGGCCGAAGCATTCTCCAGTTCCTTCATCCAGCGCCCGTCTATGGCATTCTCACGCCCGTATTTTATATATTCCTCGACGGACCATTTGAACTCTTTTAGCTCCTGCTTGGTCAGAAGCTTGCGGGCCTCTTCTATGCTGATTTCGTTATTAGATGCAAAACGGCCATACCAGGCGTTTATCTTGCTGGTTATGGCCGACTGTGATTTATCTATTCTGTTTTGAATGTCTAAAAACTGTTTAACCGAATTGTTGTGCTGCGTTTTCTCCAGCTGTTTATACCGGTTCTGCCAGTATTTTTCATTCCTCTTCATTTACATTATCACCATCCACGTTATCTGGTGTGTTATCAAACGCTGCGCCGTATACGTCCAGGCTCTCCTGGGCTTCCTCATCCAAACGCTCCAGCTCGTCCTCTACGTCAGTTATGTAAGGATGCTGCGCTATCAGTGTGCGCTTTGAAAGGATAGCAGAAGATGCGTTTATATCTGCTATGATCTGAGACTCGTTAACCATCATATCGCGGTTGAATATAACGTCTACGTTCTCGGCGTTGAAATCGCCCATTCCGGCGTTCATTAAGTGAACGTTGATGAAGTATAGCAGATCTTCAAACGACGCCTGAAATTCGGTCTCAAGCTCGTTTGCGTCCAGGTCTATGTCAGAGTACACGGCCTTTATGGTCATCTCGTTGGGTGATCCGCTCGCCTTTAACTCAGCAATATCGTAGCCCTTGCAGTTCTGTATAAGCGCCTTTTTTAACTCGCCCAGGATCGTCTGATAGTTCGCACTGTTTACCTCTATCGAGAGCGCGTCTAATCCGCCCTCTGCGCCGTTTATTGACGATACCTTTACAGCTTTATATGTGGCCAGATTACGGCGAAATTCGCCCAAATCCTGGCCGTCATAGTTCTTAATGATAAGCACCGTGTTACCGCTTAAGTTCTCCTGCATACCATCGCCGAAGTCCGACATTATCTGATTGATGCCGTCCTGCAGGGATCTGCACTTTTTAATCAGCGGTGTCTCGGTGCTGTTCGATTTAAACGCGATCAGTGGTACGCGGTCCCAGTTGTAGGGAACCAACTCGCCGTCCAGGTTAGGCATATCGAAGTAGTATGTCTGATAGTCAGGAACAAGCGCGCCGTTCTTATACTCGAACTTGTGGATGCCCTGTGTGTCATAGACTTCCACATAGGTGAATACCTTCTCGTTTTCTCCCTCGTATCCCTGCACCTCGTAGATGCGTACTGCGAAGTCTAACTCTTCGTGGTCTGAATCCTTCCAAAACGGCAGGATCTCCCAGGGATGGAAGCGCCGGATCTTAAACTCGCCGTTCTCGTCATAATAGGGATACAGCCAGCCGATACCGCCGTTATATGCGTCCTTACCCAGGTTCTTAAACATTCGGTGGAACTTGCGGTTAAATATCTGCTTTAAGGCATCGGCGTATTCGTCGTTGTCAGTGTTAAACGTAATGCCCTTTGAAAGCATATAGTTGACCTTCTGGTCCACCATCTTCTGATACTGGTTATCTAAATATTTGTTGTTCGGGAGGTTAGGGTCCTCCTTAAGCTCTCCGCCGTCGCTTATAACCAGCCTTCTCTTGCCATTAATGGCCTGCTCATAATCGTAATACAGGTCTCCGGAGATCATCTCGCGTCTTTTCTCGGAGCCGATGAACTTCTTAAGTTCCTTCTCTAAAAATCTTTTGTCGGATATCTTCGCAGCTGCACCCTCGTTAATTAAATCGTTGATGCGCCGCGTTTCCATGTTAAAAGCTAACATTTCCCCTCCGTTATCAATCAAAACTAAATGTACTGCCGGCGCTTACCATCTCGGCTATGCCCGTAGTCGCGTCCGGTGCGTCATCGTGTTCGTTCTTGCCTTCCCTCTGGTACTTGATCATGGCCATCGAATACTCGGGCCACCTGTTGGTCCAGTCCGCAGGGAAGTATATATGTGAAGTTACCCAGGTGGAATTTGACAGGATGCGTGCTGCTTTGTTCTGCCCCTGCCAAAACGGCCTTAACACTACGCGGTTCGTGTTGTACGTGTTGTGTATAATCTGCTCCACCGCACGACTGAATCCGCGTCCGCCATTGTTAGACTCTATATCTGCCCTGTTGACGCCCTGGTCTACAAGCATCCGGGCCACTGCAGCCTCTGTAATCTCCATAGGGTCCTTGGTGTATATAACGTCTAACACATAGGCCTCTTTGTTGAACGTTACGCCGTAGCAGATAGAGCACAAGTAATCAGATCCGGTGTCCGCCGTATCGGTGTAGTTCCGAATCTCGGTGAACTGCGGAAGTTCTCCGTCATACGTTTTGAAGTGCTCATACAGACGGCCCTTAATGTCTATAGGCTCCTGCTGGTAGTTCGCAGAGAAAATATCCACGCCCATAATGGCCTTTTTATCTTCGTATGACTGACGGGACAGTACTTCTTCACAAAGCATCGTTCCGTCATCCTGCAGGGCCTTGTAATTGATGTGGCGTATTTTCCAGCCCAGCTTGGTGAAATAATCAAGCGCACGCCCTGCCAAATCCTCAGAGTGCCAGCGGGTCATTACTATTATGATTTTGCCGCCCTCCTCTAATCGGGAGAGCATTGTATCTGTAAACCACGACCAGTGCTTGTCCAACACAGCTGCGTTGTTCGCTTCCTGGGCGTTCTTAATTAAGTCGTCTATAATAATTACGTTTGCGCCAAAACCTGTCGCGGTACCGGTGGGAGAGGTGGCCAAATAGTTATTATTGCCGCCTTCCAGGGACCACAGGTTCATAGCACCGTCACCACGTTTGATAGTGGTGCCCGGGAATATATCACTGTATACTATCCGGTCCTCGTCCGCCTTTAACTCCTGTATAGTGTTTCGCACCGACTTCGAGAACACAGTGGAGAGCGTTTCGTTGTACGAACCGGTCATTATCTTTTTTGTAGGATCGTTGCCCAAAAGCCACTCGACGAAGCATCCCGCCGTTCGTGACTTGCCGTGCCTGGGAGGCTGGTTAATAACTAACAGCTTCGCATCCGACTGCATGAAACTCTGCAGCTCGTTGCAGTAGTCTCTTAGATACGCACGGCTTTCCTTGTAGAAGTCTCCGGCCTTAAACTTGCAGTAATCCCAGAAGTAACGCCGCGCGAGTTCGCACTTTGCAGCCTTCTTTATATACTCCGGTATCATTCATCATCACCGCCCGCCAAACGTCTCAACTCAGCTTCTGTAATATTGGCAAAAGGATTGTTAACGGTTCCACTAACTTCGACCTTTTGCACATCCTCACCAATTATCTTTAAATACAACTCTAAAGCTTTTATATTGCCCCTTCGCGCCATTACTTTAAGTTTATCCAGCATCTCTTTGCGTTCCTGTGGTGAAGTCTGCTCTAAGTCCATTTGACGAAATGACTTCAACTCTTGTTTTACGCTGTCCGAATTACGTTTAGCTTTCAGAGCCGTTTCACGGTCAAAGCGGTATCTGTTTTCCTCTAACGCTTTTTTACTATTCGGATGTTCCCCTCTGGGCATCTGTATCACTCCAATTCAATCCCTTATCGTTTATGATCTGCCAGAACTCTTCTATGTCGTGCGGTACGAGATAGTACGAAATCTCATTCCCGCCAAAGTCTATTCCTACATGGTGCAGTTCGTGGCGTATAAGGGTTATTATTTGCTCTTCGGTAAATTCAGCTATGTTTGGTTCATAAACAGTAATAAAAAAATCGTAGTTGCAGCACCACGAATACTTCTCGTCTACTTTAGTGCAATCTGCAAATACGATTTTCCTGTTTTTCCTTTTATCTTTTTCCGACGACAGATACGCAATCTTAACGTCACTCTCGTAGAGATCCTTAAACTCTGGTAATGATTTTATGAGCCTGTTGGCAATCAACCTGTATTTTTTACAATGAATCATTTTCATAAACAGAAAAAGAGCACCCTTTTGCAGGTGCCCCTTCTCATGACTTTTTTTCGGAAGTACGTTTTACCGAGAAACTACAGTTTACACTTTATCAGTTAAGTTAGTGAACTTTCAATGAACTTTAGTGAACCATTTTTAATTTTTTTAAATGTTTTCCGCATCCAGGATCCTCTGAACTGTTTTTATAGCCTCTTTCCGAACCTTGAAACCATACCGGATGCTTTTTCCGCCCCACTCGTCGACTATTTCTTCAACCGAGAAGCCTCGCACGTAGTACTTGTCCAGCAGATCGTACTGGCGCTGATTCTTTACCTTGTCCAGCACCTTGTATATTCGCTCCACCTGGTCGATGTACTGAATCAGTATGTTTACCAACTCCAGTTTTGCGTCGCACAGCTTGGCCACGCCGTCCCCTAACCTGTCCTGGCTGCCGGACGTCTGCACCGGGTCCTCCTTCAGCTGCGGTACTATATTGACAAGCACTGTGTTTATTTTGTCGATCTCGGTAATCTTGGCCTGTATCTTCCTCTCCAGGTAATAGCATTCTTCTAAAAACTCCTGTGCCTGCATGTCTCCTCCGTTAAATCCGTATCTGCCTGTCAAACCAGCGTACCTTTAACTGTAAGCCGGTCTCCTGTTTAATCGCGTTTATATAGTCGTCCCAGGTTACCAGGTCGTCTGTAAGGCAGTTGGCCTTAAGGTTGAACCTGTCCCTGAAACGCTGAAGTCTCTTTGAACCGAACCCGAACTCATCCATCAGGGTTAAATATGCCACTATCATTATCGTGTCCATCATGCAGGCCTTTGCCTCTCCAATGAACTCGTTAAGCGCCGGAGTAGGAATGGCCAGGCTGGCCTTGCATATGTTGCGCATCTTTACTTCCTGCTCTAAGCCTTCCACGCCTTTCTGCTGTGCTATCTTAAGCGCGTACATCATGCCGTCACGTCTGCACTGTTCTTCTCTGTCAAGTCTGCTCATTTGTAGTTCCTCCCATACGTTTTAACTGTCTCTCTATCTTCCGAATCATGTTACCGCGTACCTCTGTCTTTATGCCCAGAAGATACACCAGCTGTTCAGCCATTATTACCACGTCCGCGATTTCTTCCGCGATCTCTGCTGTGGAGATATCCTCATCCCCGGCCTGTAACGCCCTGTCATATTTGCAACAGGCCAGTGCCAGTTCGTTCGTTTCTTCTATCAGCTGGCGGATCTGCTTAATACCATAGTGGCAGGCTATACGCCTTAACGGTGTCTCTATAAACGTCATTCCTTCTGTGATCATTTCTCTTTGCTCCTGTCGCGTGCTGCTATGTCCAGCTTTGCCAGTGCTAATGCAGCCGCATTTATATCCGGGTTGTTAGTTTTAAGCTGTCGAAGGTTCATCCATACGTGCTCCCGCCTGCTTACAAGCACCAGGTTATCCAAAGTGCAGTGCATGGGGTTGTTGTCCTTATACTCTACATAATAGCCTTCAGGTATGGGCCCGTACGCCTGCTCCCACAAGTACCGGTGGTATGGCTGCCAGCACTTTTTCTGACCGCCTTCATTTCTCACCTTTATCCAGTAACGGTCTGTTTTCTTTATAGTGCCCACCGCGCAGCTGTTGCGAGGGATGTTCCCCTTCTTAAACTGAGTCTTTGCTGTTTTCGCCTTTATTTCCGGAGGAAGCTTCTTGCCCTTGTAGGGCGGAATGTTTCCCTTCTCGAAACGTCCCGTTAATCCGCTTTTTATGTTCCTGCGCTTCTTTGCTCCTATTATCTGAGCCTTGGTGTAGTCCGTACCGAGTGCAGCATTTAACTCTTTTGTGATCTCTTCGTTGCTCTTTCCCCAGGCGTGGACCTCCAGGTACTCGTATACTTCCTCGGGAGTTTTATAGTACTTCATCGTCGCCTCCCGCTATAAGCGCCGGGAGCTTAACCCCGCGTGTCGAATCATACTCTGCGCACAGCTCTACGGCCTTTAACTGCACCTGAGCTGTGTTTATAACCTGCATACTGATAGACGACACCGCCTGCGCTCGCTTTATTTCCTTCTCCAAATCTTCCCCGTTAAGATCCTCGTTTGTCAGCGCGTCCAGCTCTGCAAACAAATACTCGCTTAACCCTTGCAATGTAGTTCTCATCTTTTCGCGCTCCTATAAATCTCTTATAAGGTTTATAACCTCGTCATACGCTGCAATCATACCGCAGTTAAACATGCTTCTAATTTTGGTCATATCCCTGCGTGCCTCTATTGCCTTTATTAATTCCTCTCCGGTATCTTCCTGGGCATCAACGCAGCCCTTGAACATCTTTCTCTCTGTAGCCTGTATGGCATATCTGTACGCAGCATCATCCCCGGCGTGGGCGATCATATTCGTAAGGGCTGATTCTTCCATCTGTTCAGCCCTGTGCTGTACCTTGCTGCGCCTTATTAAGTCCGTCATTTCTCCTCCATTCTCGCTCCGCAAGCAGGGCAGAAGTTGCTGGGGAATACATCCCCGTCCACCGTATACTGCCTGCCGCAGTTGCTGCAGTTAATGTATTCGTCATCGTCGTATATGTCCTCGGTATGGATCCAGCTTCCAGGCTTGTCCTTTATGGTGGGTGCTGCATCTATGGCGCCCAGGACCTTAAGCCCACTGTGAAAATCTATCTGAGGGTTCCTGTCCGGGGCTGTCCATGACTTAATCTTTGCCCGGAGAGCGTCTGCATCAATTATTCTCATTTTTTCTGCCCCTTCTTCCTGGCTATATCTGCCATCTTTTCTATGATCTGCTCCAGGAAGTCTAAATTCTTATGGAGTCTCTTCAGTTCTTCGTCCATCTGTCTGTTCCTTTAACTCCCTTAACGCATTTACAAAAACCGTATCTAATTTTTTATCCAATGTCAGAGGTGTAACCTCAAACAATTTCTCTACACACTCATCAATCGCATCGGCTCTTACCTTTGCTTTAAACTTTGCTTGCAGTTTTGCTACAGAATCGCAGTCGAGTATGTCGCACAATGGCAATTCACTCAAAACACATCCCGAGCATAATTCTTCAAGTTCTGTAGTTGTCATCTGTCTGCTCCTTTAATACATATTCCTTGCCCATTCTTTCCTTCTTTCTATTCCTCTCGGTCTTTTCTTCCATACATCAAGATAATCCTCAATGCCATACCCAGCTAACAATTCTGACGCTTTCGTATGAATAGCACCCATCATAAGAGTTACATCAAAACCGTGTTCCTCGCATAATCCCTGATAGGTGTCATTGAAATCGTTAAGAATGTCAAAACTCATCCAAATATATGTGTCTTTTTCTCGCTCTCTCGGCTCTACTACCATATCTTCAATATGTTCAGTTACAAACTCCCAGAAAGCAGCTATCTCTTCTTGGATTAAATCTCTCATTCCGGCTATTCCTCTCTATACAATGGACAATCATTCGGATGTGCCCCGTACAATGTGCTCGTAAGAACTGCACCTTTAGTACATCTTGTTCCGTCAATATAAGGGCATCTGGCTTCGCCTTGGTCAAACAAGTTCCAGCACCCAATGTCAAACTCTTCTATCATCTTCTTATCGCCCATAGATATTAATATCTTTTGAATTTCTAATTCTGAAAGCTTATCACTCATTTGTTCTGCTCCTCTGTTAAAGTTTCAAAATACTTAACCAACAGCCCATAGGCTTTTCTCTGCATTTCAAAGTCAGCTTTCTGAATATCAATATCTCTTACCGATTCGCACTGCTTATTGAACAGCACGTTCTGTCTATGCAGCGAGATAGCATTCTGTGTTACTCTGATTACCTGTGTTACAACCAACACTGTGGTTATGATTGCTAAATATGTATTCATTCTGTCTGCTCCTTTAATATTCTGTCGCAAGTATTGTCTACACCCATATTCCATATATCTTGTGGCATTTCACAAGGAATAACTGTTTTTAGATATCCTCTAAATTCCTCAATCGCATCGGCTCTGCCCTTTTTGTAGCCCATCTCAATCAGTTGTTTGGGCACTCCGTCATCCTGCATCGCATCGTGATATCCCAAGTCATACGCATCAGATAAGCAGTTGTGTCCGATGCCACGCTTTATTAATTCGTTAGTTGTCATCCGTCTGCTCCTTTAACTCACAATCCACTTTATAATAATCGCACCTACAACAATTATTGCTGTACTTATCAGGAATCCACCCCACAAAGGCGCAAGCACCCATATCCAACTCCACTCAATCACATGCAGTAATTTAAGTGTAATGAATATTAATGCCAGAAAGCCCCAAAAGCCCATACCGTGTGTTGCGTTGCTACTTCCTTTATCATTTTTCATCTATCTGCTCCTTTAAATACTCATCAAAAGTTCCTACACTTTCCCAGATAAATCGATTATTTACCCATCGTTGTAATTTCTTTAATTCGTGTGATCTTGGCAACGAAGCCTTGTCATATATCATTATGTATGGATGAACGCCCAATTTCCTCATTGTCATTACTCGTTCTATATCCTGCTCAGTTACTCGCCTTTCTCGATTTCCAACCAGACAATAAACAGTGATTTTTCGTCTATCCCATCCTGTGATTTCTTTTAATCTTTTTAATTTAGGAAGAACAATTTCCTTATCCTCATATTTATCCCAAGCAAAATGAACATTTTTTACTTTAATTTTTTTGAGCATTTCTATTTTTTCATCAGTCATCATTCTTATGTCCATTCCTTGTGAAAAATCCACTGTTGCATTACTGTCTATTAATTCTTGAAATAACTCTTTCCATTCTTTGCAAGCTGTTATATTGGGATCTAAAAGCACTATATTTTTTTGTCCGTTCCAAAACTCTGACAATGAAGCCACTTTGTGTGATTTTGTACCTTGCATATCTTGAACGTGACAAAAATCGCAACCTCTTGGGCATCCTCGACTTAAAAAGCCATATGCAGTATCTGTGATTCCATACAACGAATAATCTGGGTATGTATGCTCAATTTCATATGGCAATTCTGCGTCCAACTTTTTGTTGTACACTTCTTTGCCATTTTCCATTTTTATCGCGTACCCGCTACCACCAAAAATAACTTCTTTTGCATTTATCGCATATTCGTAATCTGGAGAAAAACTAAAGACCTTGGAAACGTATACTTTGTCATATTCTCCACTGAATGACGTGTACATTTCCACTTCATCTCCCTGTGATTTATGCCATGCTGATAATTTCATAAGTGCAAGATTTGGAAATGGTTTTTTTTGATTCTTGGCATCGCAATCAAACATTCCTATTCTCGTTTCTTCTCACCTCCTACAAATCACTCATCCCCCAGTAAATCCAGCACACTATCTATCAGATCGTGGATCAATGTTTCAACAATTTTCCAAGTCTTTTCATCCATTATGTCTGCAGCCACGTCGCTGCCATACAGTGAGATGTATGTGCCTCTTAGCTCCTCTACTGACTCGGCCAGATCTGTGAGCCTGTCCATATCGTTAAGCGCAAATTCTAACGACTTTTCAAATGCCGGCTCAAAAGCCTGAAGGGCCATCAGATCCTGCGCAGCCGTGTATCTTGTCATTGTGTACCTCCTTATTGTTCCAGGCGCTTGTGGCGTCTATGTAATATTTGTAGTCATCGGTTTTGGCGCCGCAGCACCGGCACTCTATTACCCATTGTCTTGCAAAGTGCTTTATTACGGGGCCCTCTCCGCAAAGAGGGCAGTTCTTTAAATCGCTCATGTTTCCTCCAGGATCTCCGCCCGGTCTATTTTTTCCAAAACCAAAGTGACCGGGCAGCCTTCGCAATCCTTCTCTTTGCAGCGCTTGCATTCACCCGTTAAGGTTTCTACAGCTTCACGCTGCTTAGTCCTTGTGCATTTCACCCTGCAACTCCTGGGCTATATCTGCTGCCTTGTTCATCCATCTGACGGTGTCCAATACAGGGCTTATATCGTCTGTTTCATTCAGGATGGTGTTTGATATGGCCGTTGACCGCTCGTTTATGTATGCCAGGAGAACTCCCAGCATCAATCCGGCATCTTCCTGTGTCAGCTTCAGCTGGATGCCTTCGGGTTCCTTTTTAGGCTTCTTTTCAGGCTCTTTTTCGGGTGCCTTCTCAACCGCCTGCTCCTTCCTGTAATTCTTGGGCAGCTTATCCATTGGCACGCCCTCCTGTATCAGGATCTCTGCAATCTCTTTTTTAGAGCATCCGCACTGATCAGCTAAGCACGTCAGCATCTGAAGCGGGTTCTTGCCCGCCATATAATCCCTTTTAATCTCCCAGGGTGTCATGTTTCCGTTCATCGTTCCCTCCTGTATCGTTCGATGTACTCGGTAACCTCTGCGGGTACCGGTGCAGGTTTTTCACGTATAGGCGTGTCGTTCGCTGTAATGGCCGTATATTCCACTTTAGGTAATGCAGGGCGCAACTTATCGGGTAATGCGTTTGCCTGCCTGTTTCGGGCTAATACGGCCCTGTAGCTACGCATGAAGTTAGATTGCACCACGCTTTCCACTTCGCTGTTACCCATCTGCGACCAGTGCTGAAGGTTGTGAGGCTCTCTGACCACCTGTTTTATCTCTTCAGGAAGCTTCAAGAACTCTTCCTCGGCGTGCCATCCGCTCCGGCCCAGCGCCTTGCGTACTATCGACCAGGCTTCCAGCTCGGTCATTTCTTCTGTCTTGGTGGCAGCCGCCCGGATCTCAGCTATAGTTGGCGGATACTTAACCGTCATCATATGCGTCTGTATGGCCCGGCTTAATACCTCGTAGTCAAGATCCTGGAGCAGCGAATACCATACGTTGAAGGCATCCTGATCCGGGATGAATACCGCCTGCGGATAAACCGCCTTCATGCCTTTAGTCAGTACTGCGAACTGTTCTCTCGTTACACCCATGTGTCCACCACATCCAATCTGTTATTAGTTCTGTCTGTGTAGTTGCCGTCCAGCACCTTGCAGAAGTTATTAGGCTTTACGAACCAGTCAAAGGTTATAACCCATTGCTTCGCGTCTGCCCTGCCCTGCAGGAAAGCGCTGTGGCGTATGTTGTCGATTGCTGCCAGGATCTTTTCTGTTCCGTGCTCCTTAATCCGGGCCTTTAAGTTCGTGTATCTGGTAGATGAAGAGCTGATCTTAGAGACCTGGGCTATGCCATACACTGTTAAGGTGTTCCATTCGTCGAGTACGCGTCGGACATCTGTCTGACGAATACTCTCGTTAGAGAGTATTAATATATCTTTCTCTTTTTCTTTCTCTAACTCTTTCTCTATATCTTTCTCTTTCTCTATCTCTATCTCTATCTCTATCTCTGTCGTCACGTTTTTGTCACACGTTGTAACATCGGCGTCACATAAACGCACATTGGTGTCACAATGTGACGCTTTTTCGATTTTTCGAAGCCTTCTCATGCGCTCCGCAGACGCTGATTCGCAACCCGTCATTTCCTCGCACCCGGGAAGGTTATATTCGCTTTCGTTTACCTCTTCCAGGAGGCCCTGGGCCATCAGAAACGCTACTGTAACGCTTACGTTGTCCTCGTTTTCGTCTATCTCTAAAGCCAGCTCCTTAACGAAAGTGTCCTCAACTCCGTCGAAGTAAATGCGCCCGCCATCTTCCAGGGAAAGCAGCAGCATCTTCTGGTAAATAATCGTGTAAGTGTCACCGCCTGCCAGGCCCCTAAGCTTCTTGATGCGCTTATCTTTAAAGAAGTTGCTGCTAAGCTTTAGCCAATAATATCTTTTAGTCATATTCCACGTACTTTCTTAATCTTCGAAGCTTTACCGCCAGGGTTCTCACCCTTGCCTGTTCTTTTCTGTAATATTCCTCCACCAGGTTGCGCTCATCGTCTGAAGGCTGAAAATATCCGCCGTCTTTTGATATGATCACCGCCTTGCTGTTGGATATCAGGTCTCTGACCTTGCGATCGTCCAGCCCTGTAATGATGCTCAGCTGGGTGCGTGATAATCTGTTATCGTAGCCCGTGGGTATGTATTCCGAAATCTGCATTTATACCTCCTGAACCGCTATGCCGTACCTGTACAGCATCAGCTTTCGTTTTATGGTGAAAAGGTTATATGCTGCGCCTTTTCTGTATCCCTTCACGTCCTCCACTACCAGTTCGCCGTTTACCTTGTAGGTGAAGTCCGCCACGTACTTGGTGGCCCTTTCGGTCTTTTCCCCGGTGCGCTGTGTGGGTATCAATTCAAAAGGAACCTGCAGTCTTAACTCCGTGATCTCCCCGGCGTCCTGCATCTCCTTAAGCTCTATATATCTGCGGGCCTCCTTCTGCGAGTCGAACTTTAAACCCGCCAGCATTACGCCTCGCGACTTGTATTTGCTCATACGAAAGGCAGCTCCTCAGCTACTCCGGCAGGGATATCCATGAATCCTGTGTCGGGTGCAGGCTCTTCCTGGCGCTTGCTCTCGCAGAACTCGGTTGTTTCAATCACTATGTCAGTTGTGTATACCTTCGCGCCGTCCTTGTTGGTGTAGGATCCTGTCTGAATGCGTCCTGTAACTGCCATCCTGGCACCCTTGCGAAAGTACTTTTCTATAAACTCCGCTGTCTTGCCAAAGGCCATGCATCGGATGAAGTCCGCGCTGGGGCCGTCCTCTGTCTTGTAACGTCTGTCTACTGCCAGGGTTAAGGATGCGATAGTTGTTCCGCTCTGTGTTGCTCTAATCTCCGGATCTGCTGTGAGGCGTCCGATCAGTGATACGTTGTTCATATATACTCCTTACTTAATCTGCATGTTTGTGTTGGTTATCAGGCTGCAGCCTTCCAGCTCTGTGCCGGCTTTAAGTGCTGCCTTAATGGCTGTCTTGTTGGGCTTGGGAGCCTCAAAAGTTAAATACTCATCCGGCAGCAGTGCGTCCGATGATATCTGCACCTGTTCGCTCTTCCTGTAGGTGATCATGAACTCCGGGCGCTCTATCTTCGCGCCGTCCAGGTACTTCTGCAGGTAGTTCCTTAATGCCAGGGCCTTGTGCTCGGCCGATGCCTGGCGTGCTGCATATTCTGCCTTTATGTTCTTAAGGGCCTCTGCGTTTGCTTCCAGGTCCTTAATGTAGAGCGCTATGTTCTTAATCTTTTCGTCGCGATCATCCATCAGCTGGTTGAAGGCTTCCGCATCGAATACTTCTCCTGTCTCCGCATCAAAGCACTCCATGATGCGCTGGTCATACTGAAACAAATTCATGTCTTACTCCTTGTAGTTCTTCCCGAATATCTGCCTAAAACTCAGCTCCGGGTATGTTTTCTCAAAAGCCTCCTGCGCGTCTCTTTTCAAATAGGCGTCTAACCTCGTGTTTCCGCCGTGTACGCCCTCATCGCCTCTGTGGTGGTACATGCATAGCCAAACTGTTAAACCGTACTTGTCGGCCAATTTACGGTTCGCTGTGCCGTATATGGTGTGGTGGTTTTCCAGGCAGTACTGGCTGCCGCATACATAGCAGGCTTTTTTGTTTTGCATTATCGATTTCATAACTTGCTTGCCCTGGCTAATACCTTGTCTGCATATCCGTTGTGCGTGTTAGGGCTTCCGGTGTTGTACGCCTGCAGCGCTCTGTACTCTGATCCGTAGGTGTCTATCAGGTACCGCATAATAGCGCAGCCTGTTAATACGTTCTCTTCGGGAACCAGGAGCTCGTGCACTCCCAGGCTCTTCATGGTGTCGCTCCACCAGCGGGGCTGTATCTGCATCAGTCCGAATGAGTGGCCGTGGTCGCCTATGACTCCGTCGTGATATTCGCTCTCTACACCGATCTGCCCGATGATCAGCTCCGGGCGCAGGTCGTACTGTTCGCAAGTTCGAATAATGTACTGCTGCAGTTCTGCGTCCAAAGGTACGTCATAAACCGGTGCAGCCTCTACGATCTCCACCTCTTTAGGCTTTACCTGCAGGTCGCACCTAAGCTTCCAGGCTTCGCGGACTCTTATGTCTCTGTCGTTCACCGCCTTGGCCTCCAGGGAGGTTATGTTGGCGTTCACATTCACTGACATCGCGCAGTTGCATATGGCCAGCGCTGCCAGTGTTATCAGCAAAATTCTTTTAAGTTCCATGTCATTAACATCCTTTCCAGTTCTGCCGGCGGCAGTGTCTCTATACCCTGTGCCTTGCACTCATCGACTACTCCGTTTATCAGTCTGGCCATTTCCTCTCGGTCATATTCGTGGGAGCCCTTCATCAGCATGTATGTCCGGTACATATCCCCGTCTATTCCTTCCTTGGTCTGCGCTGTGGGCTTTATGTGGAAGGTCTCGGCCTCTAAAGCCTTCTCCTCCGCGTCGTCCGTATCCGGCAGTACCAGGTAAACCGCCTTGTCCGCTATGATCTCCACCGCGCCGTACCGCCTCAGCTGTAGGTTATGCTGCCGGGCGTTTGTATTGCCCAGGGCCTTCGCCAGCTTCGTAGTAAGCACCCAGTAGTAGGCATTCGCGTCTAACGTGCGCTTTTGTCTGTACTGCTTGATGGTTACGTCTATGTCCTTGTCCTTGTACTTATCCAGCCACTCGGCGGGGTTCTCATCCGGATCCAGTGCGATGGTAAGTATCTTGGCCCTTGTGAAGTAGTCATTGGCCAGGCCGCTTATCCTGCCCCTCATGCCTTGTCAGGCTTCGCGTTAAGCTTGGCCATCGCGTCGTTCCACTCTCCGAAGTTCAGTGCCTTAAAGGCGGTCTTTTTATACAGGGAGCATATGTTGCGCTCGCTGTAGCCCTTGCGTGCTGCCATATCCTTTATGGTGGCTATGTGCGCCTCTGATATGGCCGAGAGGTCAGCTGACGTCCATGCTGCCCGTTCCTCTTTAGGCTCTTCCTTCCTGGGTGCTGCCTTGGCTTTTTCTTGGCTAACCTTGGCTTTTTCTTGGCTTAATTCTTCCTGCTGGCTGTACTTCGTACGCCCTGCTGCCCAGTACACGTCTGCGCCTATGCCTAACTGCTTGCAGGCTACGCTGATCGCGTCGGTGGTGGCCATCTTGTAGCACTCGTCCGATGCGTAAGGGCCGTTCTTTGAGCTCTGCACCATCTTGGAACCGCCGGTGCCTTCTATGGGCTGTGACCATTCGCCGTCGTATTTTACATACAGCTCTATCTGTACGAAGGCCATTACCTCGCCTGCCTGTTCCTCTTTCCAGGCGTTCTTTGTAGTGTAGAACCATCCCAGTCCGCAGGGTCCGAAGGCTTCTGTGAGGCATTTAATGCGCCACATGGGGTTTATATCTGTGAAGCCGTTAAGCTTTCCGCCGGATATAGTTTTCTGCGCCTCTTTGGGCACTGCTGCATACTTGCTGTAGATATCCAGGTTATTCATCCGAAGCGCCCTCCTTACCTAAAAGCTTCAGCAGCTCGTCGATACGTTCATCTGCCTTTTTCAGATTGTCCTCTGCAGCCCACTTGGCTATTCTTAATGCGTTAAGCTCGGCCGCTTCACTTACCAGGTTTCTATACTCTGCCAGGGTGATTCTTACTGTTAAGACGTCCTCTTCAATTCGGTTTAAATTGTTCTCCATACTTCCTCCTATGCTCTCACCTCGCGGTGGTTGCGCCGGATCAGATACCTCTGCAGTTCCTCGGTATCAAATACTATGGGCGCGTTCTTTGCGTTTGTTGTTTTCCAGGCGATCAGGTAATTACCCTGGCGCCTGTATGCGTCGTTTAATGTCTCTTCCGGAAAGCCCTCTTTTATGAGCTCGCTCCGTCGCATAAATCGCTTAGTGTACTGCATCCGCTTTACCCTTAGCGAGTACACCCTGTGCATAGCCTAAAAGGTACATCTTGTCCTGGTCGCTGATCTGTGTAACCGCCTGCATAATGTTGGTGATTACTTCGCGCTCTAAACTGTTTAATGCTGCCATGCTGTTCGCTCCTTTCTGTTTGATATTTCCCGGGAGAGCCGCCCGCAGGAGTCGAACCTGCGGTACACCATGCGGCTAAATTTATATGGAGCTTTTAAAGAAGAAAGCTAAATCACTCGGTCTATGTTATCCAGGGTGATGCCCTGGGCCTCTAACTCTGCGCCCCGCTTCTCCAGGGCTCTTAGTGTGTACAGCTCCTGTCGGCGCTTGTACTTAATGCGCTGTTCCTTGCGGGCCAGCTTTACGTGTTCGCTGTTCTTTAAAAGCTGAATCTCTACTTCTACCTCTTCGTCTGTAAGGAATCGTTCGTCTTTCATTGGTTCTCCTCCTATTTCAAAAATTCTTCCATAATCATCAATTTGATTTCTTTCATCTCGTTGAGTTCAGCTCTGTATTGTTGCAACGCCAGAGGAGCAACAACGCGCTCCCTTTCTGAACAAAACTCTTCGAGCTCTTTCACTTTTTGCTCAAGAGGCTCGGTCATCTGATCAAACCTTTTGAGAATTTCTCTCTGTGTATTTGTCATATTGCTGTTGTTTTTCATCCTCCTGCGGCTGGTTATTTTTAGTATTTGGAGCGAGTGCTGTGTCATCTCGGTGTGGGAGTTTTATTCGCCTTAGCTGTTATCCTCCTCTTTTGATAGCCTCAGATACCTCTATTTCTCATATGGCTACCGTTTCCTCCTTGCTCGCTCCTTATTTACTTTTTGCAGGTCTCTTGTTCGTCCTGCATACATATAATAATATGTTTAACGAACAATTGCAAGTACTTTTTGTATATTTATATACATTTTTCATTGATTTTTTTTCTGAATGATGATATGGTAAAAGAGCGAAAGGAGGTGAATTTTATGACAGATTACGGACAGGCATTTAAACAGATCAGAAAAGCAGTCACAGATCCGGAGACAGGTAAGCAAGGTCTTACACAGGCCCGATTTGCTGAACTTTTGGGAATGTCGAGAATATTTATCGCCCAGATAGAAACAGGAAACGGAATCCCCAGCGACAGGACGCTTTCGGACATATGCAGAATTTTTAATATTAGCCCATCCTGGATGGAAACCGGCGAAGGCGATATGTTCGTTGAACTTACAAAAGAAGAAAGCATAGCTGCTTTTATAGGTGATGTGATGAGCGAACCGGACGGATCCTTTAAAAAAGAGTTAATCAGGATCCTCGCAGGATTGAATGTCGAAGAATGGAAACTGATAGAAGAAATGGCCCAGAAGCTACTGGAAGCTAAAAAGACCGACCTGGACGGGGCATAATCCCCGCCGGGGTCGATCAGGCTAACCCAGCAGATGAAGAACAAACTGATAAATTACTGACAGCTGCTTTTCACTGCACTTATCTAATAGACTGATGATATGTTTTCTCATTTTTACCTCCTATTGTAAAGGGAAGTATTACCGTGTAGAAAAGTACGGTCTTATTATACAGGCGCATAAAAGCACAATCGTGACCAATTATTAATACCGGGGCTGGATAAATCCGGCCGACGAGGTTTGAACTGTAGCTATGGATAGAATTGAGTTCACAAAAAACATATCAGTTGGTATAGAAAAGGAACGTCTGCGCCTGGGGATCACGCAGGCACAGATGGCCAAAGAATGCGGGTTATCATTATCCGCATACAAAAAGATAATAAACGGAGATACAACGCACATTGACCTGTTCCTGGCATATTCAATTTACAGATTAACAGGCAAATACATATTTGAGCTGTGCGCAGCTGACACACCTGAAGCCAGACTGTTGGATCGCTGGCGCCTTTTATCGGATACACAGAAGCGGTTTGTAAGTGCAGTGGCGGACTTTGAGGCAGAGCTGACTCCCGCAGGATCACCCGACAGTGAGCTGGTAGTTATGGTTCCAGTGGGAAACTGTGAGGACGGGATGCTGTGGGATTCCTGCACAATAGAGCGTGTGGCGCTGTATTCGCCCCATACAGGCGATTCAGTGTGCTGCGGGATAAAGATAACGTCTAATCATTTACACCCGGCTTATTTCAAAGATGACGTGCTTCTGATAGACTGCAGACCACCGCGTGATGGGGATGTGGGAATATTCGTGAACCGGAACACTCGCCGGGGATACATCCGCAAGTACATCCAGGGCGATCCGGTAATCCTTAAACCTGTAACGCATTACGGAGAAACCTTCACCGTGAATCCCAATGACCCCGCAGATATGGCCCAGTGGCTTAAATTCGGCGTTGTATTAACGAAGGTTAGACAAGACTATGGCAAAGTATAAAAGATATAAGGACGGCTATTTTACGGCCCGTGTGTGGGACGGCACGTATGTTAACGGCGTGAAGCACTACACGATGATCCGGTCAAAGCAGTCGTCGCGTGACCTGGAGCAGAAGGTCTATGAATATAAAAAGAGCATAGAGCAGGGTTACTTCACTAAAAAATCGAATTATACAGTGCAGGAGTATGCCAGGGAGTGGTTAAGGCTCACCAGCGGTACCAGGGAGCGCGGTACAGTTTTGATGTATGAGAATTGTGTCGAAAAGCACATGAATGACCTGTATATGCCTCTGGCAGAGTTGTCGCAGCCGGTAATACAGGCGGTCATTAACGAGAAGTCGGACAGGCCCCGGATCTGTGAGATATTCGTGCTGACGCTTAAACAGGTCGTGAAGCTGGCAGAGAAGGAAAAGCTGCTGCCTAAGGGATCTGTTACAGAGTTGTTTGACGGAATTAAGCTGCCTAAAAAGCAGCGCCGGGAGAAACGCCCTCTCACCCAGGAAGAGAAAAGCGCGATAAAAACTGCCGATTTCACACCGAGAGAGCGGCTATTTATTACCCTATTGTACTGCACCGGAATAAGACGCGAAGAAGCCCTGGCATTAACACGTTTTGACGTGTCACTTAAGGATATGACGCTGACCATAAACAAAGCCGTGGCGTTTGATGGTAACGACCCTTACGTTAAGGGCCCGAAGTCCAAGAACGGATACAGAACTATTCCTATACCTCAGACGCTGGCGGATCTGATCAGCGAAGCGCCCCAGGGATATTTGGTGCCGGCTCCCGATGGCGGACCTTTGACGCACTCCATGTATTCGAGAATGTGGGAATCAATAAAAAAGAAAATGACTGCTGCATACCTGGCGCAGGCAGATAACCCTGTCATAGTAGACTGGGATAAGGTGGGATTTAAAGATTTGACGGCGCACATATTCAGGCACAACTACTGTACCACGCTATGCTATGCGTCACTGAATGACAGATCTATCACAACAAAAAAGATAGCTGCCTTATTGGGAGACTCCGAAAAGATGGTCTTAGATGTCTACGGGCACATAATAGAAGAACGCGAAAACACTCAAGAAACTATCTCGAAAGCCTTCGCGCTCTAACCATTACATTTAATAAAAGGAGAACTAAATGAAAAACCCGGGAACACCCATGTCCCGGGTATTATTGTCTCATAAAACAAACCTGCGCACAACCGTTACAACTTAAATAATTCGTTACATTTTCGTTACAGAAACGTGAAAGAAACCGCATAAATACGGCGTTTGTGCGCTATAAATTACTTGACTTTTAATCAAGTTGTCGGGGGTTCGATCCCCCCATGTCTCATTAAAACACAAACCCCAGGAAATCCCGTAAACATGCGGTTTTTCGGGGTTTTTTATTGCTTCCGGAGCTGCGATTAAAAAGGGTAAATACCCAAAGTAAACGATAGTAATTGAATGTGTTCGTTACATTTTCGTTACAGAGCGTCCGAGCAAAGTAAAAAAATGCGCCGAAGGCTTGCAACTCCAACGGCGCGAATGCTCAATGTCTCCAGAGGTGACTAAGTTCCTTCGACGGTTTCATTATAATTTTTTGACAACAGAACGTCAATTAACTTTTAGGCTTAATTAACATGCCCTGCTTGAGTAAATTTAGTAACTTGCTGTTTTGCGCATCTGTCCCAACATAATCGAAGATGCCATTCGCTTCAGCGATTCTTTTTCGGTAAATATAGTTACTGTCAACTTTTAAGCTCTGCAGCGCATCCACCAGGCTGACGCCCTGGCCATTGTACTTGTTGTAATAATTGACATCTTCATGCGATCCGTCATCCAGGTACATAGCCGTGTGTGAGCCTTCCTTCAAAAGCACATCACCAGCTTTAAGGTTGGCTTCTCCAAGAAGGTACTTCTTATCTGTCAACACTTCAAATCCATGCTTCTTAAAGAACGCCTTCATAGTAGATGTGGTTGGAGCGTTGCCGTCCATTCGCATCTCCGGGATAACGCACGCCCATACGGCATACATAAACGCAGAACAGTCGGTCTCTGTCTTTACGCCCGTCTTGATGTACTTGGCTGCGTTAAAATCGTTCTTCTTCAGTTCAACATACAAGCTGTTTCGGTTGTATTGGTCGTATCCGACTAAGCCACTGTTAGCCAGCTTAATGGCAATCTTAAGCGCACGCTCTAACTTCGCCT
>JAZUFN010000077.1:0-12216 GCA_045640725.1 Lachnospiraceae bacterium | reverse complement strand
TAAGACCGCTTGGCCTCCGACTTTACCCACGTGGAACAGCTGAACAATGCTGCCATGAAGCGTCTGGGTATGGATAAAGAAGGCTCACTGTACAAGATAACCAATTATGAGTTTTATGAGTACAGTGAGATTAAGCTGATGACTGATCCTGCTTATTCGGAAAAGGACTTTGAAGCCCGTCTGGAAAATAAAGGAGCTACTGACAACGAAAAACTGCTGGAATTTGCCAGAATAGTAAACAGTACGGATATTACGGACGAAGACCTGTTGGACTGTTATTTGGAGCTGGACAATGTAGCTTATTGGATGGCCTTTCAGATGCTTATAAATAATGTTGACACCAACTGCAGAAATTTCTATATCTACAGTCCATCCAATCTGGAAAAATGGTATCTGATATCCTGGGATAATGATGGTGCTTTTGCAGATTTGTATTATGAGTACAATGGCAGAATAACTGATCCATGGCGTACAGGTGTGGCAGACTACTGGGGGACAGTGCTTTTTAAAAGAATATTAAGGACGGAAAAATTCCGAAATGCTGTGCTGGCAGCGGCGGAAGATATTAAAGACAACTACCTTACACCATGGCACATTGAAGAGCTTTTGGGCCTTTATTATGACAATATTGAAGAGATTATGTATTCGTCTGTAGATAAGGCCCATCTGAACAAAGCACAGCAGGAATGGCTGACTGAGCGTTTTCCGGATAATATAGAAGAGCAGTATAGGAAAATAGTGGACAGTATGAAGTCTCCTATGCCGTTTTTCTTAGGCTCCATTACTATGAACGATGGAAACATGTCCTTAAATTGGGCTGCTTCATATGATTTTAACAATGAAAAGATTAAATACATTGTAGAAGTATCTGATGATCCGTCGTTTGAAAAAGTTCTGTATAAAACAGAGACTGACAAGCTTAGCATATCTTTCCCTCATGTATGGGGGGCAGGAAGCTTTTTTATTAGGGTAGTGGCTGAAAACGAATCGGGTTACAGGATGTATTCCTTTGACAGCGCATCCGCAGATGGCTATGGAAATGTTTATTCAGCAAAGAAATACGTGCTACAGGATTACAAGCAATAGCCTTGACAGAAAAATATAGATTTTTTCAGACAAATGTAGTATAATACGACTAACTGTATAATTATTTGTAAGGAGAGTATTATGAATAAGACGGAAAAATTAGTTATTAAAAAGAACCTTAATGTGACCGACCTTGCCGGCGAAAAAGTAATGATTGATTTTGAGTCAGGAAAGTATTTCATGATTAAGGGTGTAGGTAACGATATTTGGGATATGCTGAAAGAAGAGACATCAGCATCAGATATCATAGAAAAGCTCTTATCCGAATATGAAGTTTCCCGTGAGCAGTGTGAGACAGAAGTAATGGCATTTTTAGACAAGATGCGTGAGCTGGAGTTTATTTAAATGAATAAAAAGCTTAAAGCCTTATGGAAGGATCGCAAAAATCAAGGCAGATATATGAGATGGCTTATGCATTACACAAAGCCGTATGCCTGGAAGATTGCATTACTTCTTTTAATCGGCTTAGGAGAGACATTTGTGTCTGTCTGGATGGTCGATATTACAAAAAATGTACAAAATAATGCGGTTGAGGGTAAGGAGTTTAAAACACTCCTTATTTCTTATCTGGTGCTTATAGTGGCGTTGCAGGTAGTGGGAGTGGTTACAGGACTTCTTTCTACCATGCTTAATGAGCACTTTTCTTTTGGAATCAGAAAACAGGTTTATGAACAGATAATTAATTCTCACTGGATGGATGTAAAAAGATATCACACAGGGGATTTGATGACCAGGCTTACCAGTGATGCCGGAGCTATAGCAGATGGTATTATAGGTACTATACCTCAGATTATCACCCAGTTTGCGACTTTGATAGTTGTGTTTATTTATTTGTTTAATCAGTCACCTCTACTGGCGATTTTTGCTCTTCTTATAGCCCCGGTGGCGGCAATTTTAGCCATGCTTCTGGGAAAAAGGATGAAGAAGCTGCAGGTTAAAGTGCAGGAATCTGAATCAGACTATCGCTCTTTTCTTCAGGAAAGTCTGGCCAATCTTCTGATAGTTAAGACATTTGCCAATGAAAAATATTCTGCGGATAAGCTTACCGAGCTTAGAGAAAACAGATTTCATTGGGTATTTAAAAAGACCAAGCTGTCCATAGCTATGTCCACGGTAATGTCTACTACATTCCAGCTGGGATATATAGTGGCGTTTTCCTATGGAGTTACTCAGCTTGCTTTAGGCAAGATACTGATAGGTACAATGACAGCTTATCTTACTTTGATTAATCGTGTACAGGCGCCAATCATTGCCCTGTCTCAGCAGGTGCCCCGTATCGTGTCCATTTTAGCATCTGCGGGACGTATCATGGAGCTGCAGAATATTCCTTTGGAGAAAAAGCTGCCGGAGCATATGGATCATGGTACTCAGATAGGTGTTAGCGTTCAGGACGTTACTTTTGGTTACTTACCACAAGAGACCGTACTTGAAGGGGTTTCACTGGATATTAAGCCCGGGGAATTTGTGGTAATAGTAGGCGAGTCAGGTATAGGCAAGACTACCCTGCTGCGACTCATTATGTCCTTTATGAGCGATTACAAGGGAAATATTTCTTTTTACAATACAGAAGGTGGCAGCGAGAATGCCAATGCCGGCACCAGAGAGTTTATCTCTTATGTACCTCAGGGAAATACCCTTTTCTCAGGTACTATCAGAGAAAATATACGTATGGGCAATCTGAATGCCACTACGGAAGAAATGTATGAAGCCCTTAGATTGGCAGCGGGATATGATTTTGTTATGGAGCTGCCTCAGCAGATAGATACTCGTATCGGAGAGCGTGGTCACGGCATTTCTGAAGGTCAGGCTCAGCGAATAGCCATTGCACGTGCTTTTGTTCGTCATGCTCCTTTCCTGATACTGGATGAGGCTACATCAGCCTTGGATGAAGAGACAGAGCAGAAGGTAATTCAGGGACTGCAGGAGCTGACACCCAGACCTACATGTCTTATTGTTACCCACAGACGCAGTATCATTAAGTACTGTGATCGTGAGATTAAGATTCAAAATAAGGAAATGGCTGAAGTACCGGATGAATTCCTTTCCATGGGCTTATCCGGTATGGATCAGGTAAATCTGACAGAGATGCCGTTTGTTCCGGATAAGGGACCAAATGGCAACATAAATTAAAAGAGTTGAATGGGGACATAAACTATATAGTTTTATGTCCCCAATTTATAAATGAAAGAAAGCCAAAGGCTGTTAATAGCTCAACTTCTGTGGACTGAGGCAAATCGCCGTTTTCGCTATCACTAAGCTTTGGCAGCCGGTCAGGGATGATGAGGTCCATGATATGGCTGTCCACACAGGCTCCGGCCCTATCTGCGTTTTCTTTCAGTAGCCTGTTGACTGCATTTTTATCTCGCAAGAGCCTGCGACCACAGTCAGAATTTTGCACTCCGTAACGAATCTGATTGGTGGTGATTGAAGAGGGTAAAAGGTCTTTTAGGCCCTCTCGTATGAGCCACCTGGTACGACCATTAAAGGCAAAAAGGTGATATGGGAGGTTGTAGCAGAACCATATTATGCGGGGATCTCTGGTAGGGTCTCGCAAAATGACACCGTTTTTGAGACCGGCTTTTGTCTCATAGACACCCAGATAAGAGTGACAGGCTCTGCTGGTAAGGAAGTCTTTTGCAGCATTGGCATCACGCAGATTGACTCTGCTGAAGCTGCTTCCTGCTTTTTTAAATCTTTCTGTCAGGTCCCAATCCATGAGGCAATCTGCATTAATCCAAGAGTAGAGACCGCCTTCTCCGGCAGGATAATAAGCCGGTGACTGAGCAGATTTTCTGAGCATCATTTTTTCCCATCTGCACATACGTAGTACGCCCGTAAGGGCTTTTTTTCTGCTTTCTCCCACATCCTTGGAAAAGTTGAAAAGATACTTTATCAGCCTAATGTAGTGATGATGTAAGTAAAGGTCAAAAAGCACGTGATCAATATAGCCACAGGAAACAGAGGCATTTCCGGTCTGGCCGGTAAGCAGAATACGGCAATTCTTTTCCCGGGCCTTTTGGAATACCTCAAACAAACTGGGCATATTGGCTACAGCTTTTATGGGTATTTCCAAAGTGTTGGTAATATCCGGCAGATCTTCAACGCAATTTTTTCCATCATTATTCAGAAATTGCTGAATCATATTTGGGTACATGGCCCCGATTTCCTTTACGGGCTTGGACTCATCATGAATATTATTGGTATTGTGGTCGGTGGCAGGTTTTTCAAAAGGTACATAGGTAAAAGTATAAAGATTTTTATGTGATTCCTGCAGAGTAATCGCAGCCAGGGCACCTACACTGGAAGAGTCAAATCCGGAAGAGAGGCTTATGGCAACATTATCCTTGGTACGGCATGCTGATTTTACGCAATCCGAGTATATTTTTCTAAAGTCTTTTAGATAATCGTCGGGGCTTTTGCGGTGAGTAAAGCTGCCTATGGCGCCGTCAGTAATGCCTCGGCCTGTGCTCCAGTCCAAGTAGAATTCTTCGTGCCGTTGCACCTCAGAATCGGTAAAAAGAAATTCTACTCGACTGCCGGGGTTTAACATGTATATATTTTTAAAAGGGCTGATATCGGACAAAATATTAGGCATAAGTCCGGGGGCTCCGAGGTAATCTTTAAGGTATTCTTCGGAAAATTCTATAGATGGACACCATTTTATAAGTGGGGCCAGTATGGTGGAAAATACCACCTGATTATTATCGTAATAGTAGTACAGACAGCGTGAAGCTACCGGATCGGCAGTCAAAGTCAAGCTTCGCTCTGTCTCATTGTATACGGCATAGGCAAACATTCCCAAAAGATGTTTTGCAGCCTCTTTTGGTTCCTTTTCCAATAATCTGAATACCAAGCTACCGTCGGCTTCAGCTGCAAGTTCATCCTTATCTAAAGAGGATTCGAGACGTGCTATAACATAATCCCTGTTGTCCAGTATAAGGTCAGCGGTAAAAAGCAGATCTTTGCCGGCGATAGGGAGCTTTTCATTTATACTTTCCTGTGTAATATACTGAAGACATTCGCCGAAGGTCGCATATAAGCTGCCATCCTGCTCACTGTGAGAGTAGGCGTCTATCTTGCATTTCTTTTCGTATTCATTTTCAAAAAGGTCTGTGAAGCCTTGAGCTTTAGTCCTTCCGACTCTACCGTAAATTGCTGACATGTTGTTAGTCTCCTAAATGAGTAATTATCTGACGATGGGAAGTCGAATACTGAATGTACTGCCTATGCCCAGCTTGCTGCTGGCAGAAATTGAACCACCATGACGTTCCACGACTGCTTTGGCAATGGAGAGCCCCAGGCCGGAGCCTGTCTTGGAATTGGGAGTGCGAGCAGAGGAAACGGTATAGGTCCTGCCGAATACATGAGGCAAAGCCTCTTCCGGAATACCGATACCGCTGTCAGCTACTTCTATTATCAGAGAGTCACTTTCCGTATCCTTGTGGACGGAGAGCTTTATAAAGTCTCCTGACTGGGAGTATTTTGCAGCATTGGTAAAAAGATTATCCATGACGCGTATTATTTTTTGAACATCAATATTTATAACCGCTTCCAAATCCTCAGGAATGTCCAGCTGCATGTCACGATCATCGTATCGTGAATCGGTAGTGGCATCAAAGAAATATTCCTCGAAAAATGGGAGAGCGTCAATCTCGGTAAAATCCAGTTTTTTTCCTGTGTCTTCCACGCAAAACAGGTAGTACATATCATTTACCATATCTTCAAGAGTCCTGGCACGGCGGTCTATGGTACCTAGGAATTCCCGTGTCTCTTCGGGTGTGAGATTCTTGCTTTCCAGCATGACATCAAGGGCACTGCGGATAGCTGTAAGAGGAGCTCTAAGATCATGGGAAATATTGGATAGCATTTCCTCTCTTTGCTTCTGTATGGACTTTAGTTCTTCGTTGGCCCGAGCCAGTTCTTCTTTTGCCTGAAAAAGCTTGATGGAAAGCTCGTTGACACGTTCGGATTCAATTTCGGGGGCGCTAAAAAAGGATTTTTCATTTATGTTCATAAAAACCTCGTAAGGTGTGATTTAAATACTGATATTATAACGCTGTATTCTTTTCAAGTCCAGACAATATAATGGTCGGCACTTGTTTTTTGGACTAAAAAAGGCTATACTAAACCCAGCTATGGGACTTGTTTTAAGCTCTTTGTCTATTGGATAAGAGCGGAAAATGGAGAGAAAATGTATTACTACAAGTTTTACGGTAAAAGAGTGCAATCGGATTGGGAATTACGTCAGCTGCTGCCCCAGACCGAGGAAGAAATGGCCATGCCCCAGGAAATAACCATAAAAGAGGGAAAAGTCCCGGATGCTACCAGAAGGGAGACACCGTGCTTTGCAGATATACAAGCTCCGGAGGCCCATTTTGGCAATTATACCATGTATATGTACATCAGTAATGGTGATACTATTCTTTACGAAATAAAAACGCCTGAATCAACAGGCTCAGTAAACGCCTATCTTACAGGATGGGGCATCAGTATTCTTTTCTACCAGAGAGGTGTGGTGGGTATCCATTGTTCTTGCGTGGCAGATGAGAGAGGTGCCGTTATCATAAGTGGTGCCAGCGGGGCCGGTAAATCCACTACTACGGCTCATTTTTTGGAAAAAGGTTATCGTCTAATGGCGGATGATCTGGCTATGGTAGAGGTCAGGGAAGACGGCGTCTATGCCTGTCCTGCTTTTCCCTATCAGAAGCTCTGCAGAGATGCTGCTCTGGACAATGGCTATGATCTTAATGACCTTATATACATCAATGAGACCAAGGACAAGTTCCTGGTACCATATCAGGGAGAGTTCTCCACAGAGCCTGTGAAGCTGCGATGTATGCTTATGCTTTATCGCTCTGATGGTGAAGAGGTGGTCATTAATCCTATCAATGGTATCGACAGACTTCATCATACGATAGGCTCGATGTTTTTGGCCAGGCTTATGACTGCAAAACAGGCGTATTCACCGGAGCTGGGAGCTCAGTGCCTGAAGATATCTGCAGGTGTACCCGAGATGTATGAACTGCGCAGACCTGCAGCAAGGGATACAAAAAAAGAAATAATGGATGTTATCGATCGTATAGTATTATAAATAAGTTAAGGGCCCTTATCCGTGGACGAATTTTCCGTTTGTTCATGGATAAGGGCCTCATTTTTTATTTTGTAATAAATTTGTATCCTTTTGACCAGACTGTTTCTATCATATCTTCCAGTACCGGATCCACAGCCATTTTTTTGCGAAGCCTGGACACATTAACCATAACGGACCGGCGGTCGCTGTCATCAGAGATACCGAAAAGTGCTTGTCCTAAATCTGCAAAGGAGACTTCTTCATTTGGGTGGCTGGCTAAATAGAGAAGTACCATATACTCTTTATTGGCCAGGCACAAATCCTCATCCTTATAGAAGGCTTTGTGCTCTAATTTGTCTATCTTAAGATCCTTGAAAATCAGCACATTTTTATTGGCTTGGAGGGTGGCCTTCATCTGCTTTGAACGCTTTATATGTACATTAATTCGTGCTTCCAACTCTCGCAGTGAGTAGGGCTTTACGATGTAATCGTCACCACCACTTACAAGGCCCTCGATTTTGTCTTCTTCATCACCCTTACCGGTAACAAAAATAATCGGTACAGAGGAAAAAGTTCTGATTTCACTACATACCTGAATGCCGTCCATTTCCGGCATCATAATATCTAAAATGATGCAGTCCGGACGGACCTTTTTTGCAAAATTAATACCATCTATAGGGTTGGAAGCAACAAAAATATTGAATCCTTTTTCTGAAAAATATTTTTTGTTTGAAACAAGTACTTCTCTGTCGTCGTCAATGAATAGCAAAGTTGCCATATCTTGTCTCCTTGGATAATTAATTTATAAATAGTGTAACATACTAAATCTTAAAAAAGTATTAATTATTTGGAATCATCTTTGTGAAGTGTATTAATTTTTGTTGAATTGTAACAAATGCGTTTACTTTTTTGAAGAGGGATGATATTATTTATATGTGTGAGAATTTACGGTTTTTAGCAAGTAAAATCCAAAATGATGTGCACAAGGAGAAATGAAAAATGAACCATTCCAATAAGAATGCGAATACCGATCTACATCAGATTAATGTGGATATACTGATTAATGTTGGCGCATTGACGGTATTTATGATACTGTGTTCGGTTTTTGGGGATACCGACAGTCTTTTGCCAATGTTTGCTGTAGGTGCAGCCTTTACTTTCATATTTATGTTTGTACTTAAGGCTACTTACATCTTCAATGTAACCCTGTTTTTTTACAGAGACCGTTATTTTAAAAAGATTTTCGAAGCGTATCTGATTGCAGCATTGAATGCATTTCTGCTACTTTTCTTTGCTGTGGATATTGCGGTTGAGGATAGAAAATATGTGCTGGGCTATTTAGCTACAGTAGCAGTTATTATGTTTACCCAGCCTATCTGGTATAAGCCATTAAATAAACAGTATTACAGAAAAAGAGCTCCTCGTGTTGTACTTGTAGGTAAGGCAGAGAGATTTGACAAATTCAGAGGCTATCTCCACAAGACTAATCTTTGGATGGATATTATAGGCTATGTCTCTGTATCTGAGCACAGATACAAGGAGAATCCAAAGCAGTATATAGGCTGGCTTGAGCAGCTGGAGGATATTATCAGGGATCACCATATCGACCAGGTATATATCATGCAGCGTCATGGTGAGGATATCGATGTTTCTCAGGCATATATTGATATGTGCGTAGATATGGGTGTTACAGTAAAGCTTATTGTAGACCTCTATGACGGAGGTCCTTCCAGCAGCTACGTATCTTCCATGGGTACATACCCTGTTATTACTTATCACAGCATTTCCTTTAACGTTACCGATCAGGCTATAAAGCGTGTGGTGGATGTGCTTGCTTCCGGCCTTGCAATTATCATATCTTCACCGATTATGTTAGCTACGGCAATAGCGGTAAAGTTATCTTCTCCAGGTCCTATCCTTTTCAGACAGACCAGAGTAGGGCAAAACGGACGTCATTTCAAGTGCTTGAAATTCCGTAGTATGTATGTGGATGCAGAGGCCAGAAAGGCCGAGCTTATGGCACAGAACGAGATTAAGGGCGGAGTAATGTTCAAGATGAAGGATGACCCGCGTATCACCAAAGTGGGTAAGGTTATCCGTAAGCTTTCACTGGATGAATTTCCTCAGTTCTTCAACGTATTTATAGGTGATATGAGTCTGGTAGGCACACGCCCGCCGACCGTAGACGAAGTAGCCAAGTATGGCAGAAATCATTGGAGACGTATTTCCATCAGACCGGGTATCACCGGTATGTGGCAGGTAAACGGACGTAGCGCTATTGAAGACTTTGAAGAGATTGTGCGTCTGGATACTGAATATATCGATAACTGGAGCCTGTGGCTTGATATTAAGATTCTTTTCAAAACTGTTGCGGTTCTCCTTAAGCACAGTGACAGTTACTAGTATTGAAATATGAGATATTACATAGCGGACACTCATTTTTGGCATGAAGCCATGTTGCAAAAATTTGATAAAAGAGGATTTGGCAGCATCGATGAAATGCATGATTATATGGTGAGCCAGTGGAATAAAAAGGTTAGAAAAAATGATGATGTGGTGGTGCTTGGGGATTTTTCCCTGGGCACTCCCAATCAAACTTTAGAAATAACAGAACGCTTACAGGGCCATCTCCATCTCATTGTGGGCAATCACGATCAGGTAGATAATAAGAAGTATGATTACTCTCGTTTTCGCTGGATTCGTGACTATGCAGAGCTTTACGATGATAGAAGGAGAGTGGTCCTTTCTCATTATCCTATTATGTGCTATAACGGCCAGTATGCCAAAGATAAGCAGGACAAGGCCCGTACCTATATGTTATATGGTCATGTGCATGACACGGATGATATGAGGCTTATAGAGGATTATATAAAAAGAACGCGTATCTCCACTCATAAGGATTATGAAGGAAATGACGCGTTAATTCCTGTTCAGATGATTAATTGTTTTTGTATGTATTCCGACTATCAGCCTCTCACTCTGGATGAGTGGATAGAATTGGCTCGTACCAAAGACTGGATAGTATAGCATATAAGGATAATTAAAGTGGTAATGGCAACACCGATGGAGTCAATCCATATATCGGTAACAATGCCACATCGACCCGGAACAAAATACTGATGCAGCTCGTCTAAAGCTGCAAAAAGGACAGCAGCAGGTACTGTAATGATGAGTCTTTCCCAGATATTAAGGAAAGGAGCAGACTCCATATGGTACTTGCTTTTTTTATTAATCTTAGATAAAGCAAAAATGGAAGCCTCGGTAGCCAGATTTTTCCTGTAGGTCATGGAAATCTGTGTAATCGGCAAGAAAATAGTGAATGTAAGGATGGCGTATTCGGTAACATGGGCAGCCTTACGGATATAAAATTCCCAAAATTCAACCAGCTTTTCTATATCGGTGGCGGATAAATCACGACGGAATACTTTATCGATGGTGGTCACCATCCAAAGGGTGATTTTGTGAGAAAGGCCACCGGAGGCTTCACCATCCTGTCCGGAAAAAAAGAATATAATATATATCATCACCAAAAAAGGGATGACGGAAATTATTTTTTTGATTGTAGTATTAAATAGCCTCATAATTTAAACCCGCAATTTGATATGTGTTAGTTTACTATACCACAGAGCAATTTTTTTTTCCACTTTTTATTGTTGAAATTTTGGCGCCTATCATCTATAATAATCGGAAATTGTGTTACAATGTAACGATTCTGTTTTGGAGGTCATCATGGCTCTGGGTAATATAGGCGATATTATGAAGATCAAACAGGCCTGGGATACATTTACGGCCAATCATCCTAAATTTCCGGCCTTTATGCAGGCTGTACAGAGACGTGGGATACAGGAAGACTCTGTAATTGAAATAATTATTACTGACCCAAGCGGCGAAAAACTGGAGACCAGTATTAAAGTCAAGCAAAGTGATCTGCAGCTTATGGATACATTAAAGGCAATGGGAAGAAAATAAGAGGATAGTATTATGCATATTACAATGACAGGAAATCTGGGAAGTGGCAAGTCTACGCTTAGCAAGGTTTTTGAGAAAGACTACGGATATGAGATATACTCCACCGGCAAAGTTATTCGCGAGATAGCAGCTGAGATGGGTATCAGTGTTCTTGAGATGAATAAAAGAATGTCCGAGGATCCCAAGTACGACAAGATGATTGACAACAAATCTGCTGAGATTTCCCGCGACAGACAGGCAGATAATATCTTCTTTGACTCGCGTCTGGCATGGCATTTTGTTGGAAAGGCATTTCGCGTATTCCTTTCTGTCAGCCTGGATACGGCAGTTCAGCGTATCATGGGTGACTCCAGAGGTAATGTAGAGACTTATTCTTCTCCTGCAGAGTGCAAAGAGGCTTTGCTGGCCAGAGTAGCTGAAGAGGGCAAGCGCTATAAGGAAATATATAATATTTCATATTTTGATTATACCAATTACAATCTGGTGTTGGACTCCACTATCTGTCCACCGGAAGTACTTTCAAAAATTCTTTATGATCAGGCTGTAAAGTATTACGAGGCTATGGAGGCCGGTCAGGATTACACAAAGCTTATTATCTCCGTGGAGAGAGGTTTGGAAGATTTTCCCGAAGAAACAAAGAAGGGACTTGTGGAAAAAGTTACCTATCAGGGTCATGAATTCTATGAAGTGACTATTAGTAAATAAATATATTAAAGTGTTACGGAGACTGTGCTTTTGCGCAAAAGTACAGTCTCCGTAACACTTTTTATTTGTGCTGGTAGTAGAAGATAGCCAGCTGAGTGCGATCTCTTAATGATAGTTTATCTAATATTTCGCTGAGATAGTTGCGAACGGTGCCTTCGCTGAGGAAAAGCGTGTCAGCGATTTCTTTGTTGGACAGGCCTTCGGCTATCTTCTCAATTATTTCAAATTCTTTTTCGGTAATGCTATGGGCGGAATAATCGTATTTGGATGAGGATCTCATAAGTGCCGGAATCTTATTGATAATCTCATTTCCAAAAACATTCTGACCTGAAACAACAGCCTTTAATGCCGGGATAATATGCTCATAAAGTCGGAGGCCAAGCGGT
>JAZUFN010000076.1:0-3227 GCA_045640725.1 Lachnospiraceae bacterium | reverse complement strand
GGAGCTATGGCAGTAGTAACTATGAAGAGAAAGAAAAAAGAAGAGCAGTAAACATTAAAAGACGCCCGGGGCATTTGCTCCGGGCGTCACAGCGTTTCACAAAGTCCTCTGGCTGGGGACTGAACAGTAACAACGATGATGCGTGCTCAAAAAGTTGTCCCTTGTGCATTTATGGGAATAGTGTTATCATAAGATATTATATTTATTGTGGATTATTATGCACATTAGTAGCTGATATGGTCAGGAGAATAATATGTACGACAACCGACTGGTAGCAGGAAAACTTAATAGGTGGGGACGTTTCATGAGGCAGTTTTCCTTGCCGGATTATGAGGAAATCCCCAATCTGGGCCTTTATATGGACCAGGTACTGACGCTGATGAACCAGTATATGGCACCTTTGTCAGCAGTAGGCTCCGATGAAAATATGCTGACTGCAGCCACTATAAATAACTATGTACGTATGAAGGTTATGCCGGCTCCTCTTAAGAAAAAGTATTACAGAAGCCATGTGGCCTACCTGCTCATTATCTGCTCACTTAAGCAGACCATGAGTATTGCTGATATCCAGCGCATAATGCCCTATGACCTGCATGAAGAAGAAGTGAGGGCTATGTACGAGGACTACTCTGAGGTCTTCAAATCCACTGTAAAGTTTTTTGTGAATCAGGTTAAAAGTGAGGCAGAGAATCTCCTGAATGACGGTTCTACCATTTTACTGGCAGATCCTGTAGATGTTATTAATAATACCGTGGCTATGCCAGAGCAGGAGAATTTTGATAAGGACGTGAGAAGCCTGATTTTAGGCATGACCACCATAGCCAATTTTTCCAAGTTATTAACTGCAAAGCTTATCGCCCTGGGGGGCGCGGAGTTTACTCCGGAGGCAGTACAAGATAGAAAGGTTTGATTTATTTTATGTCACAGTTCCAGAATGAAATTAACAAAAGAAGAACATTTGCCATTATTTCTCACCCGGATGCAGGTAAGACTACCCTGACAGAGAAATTCCTGCTTTATGGAGGAGCCATCAATCTGGCCGGATCGGTAAAGGCCAGAAAGACCAGCAGACATGCGGTTTCCGACTGGATGGAGATAGAAAAGGAAAGAGGTATTTCCGTTACTTCTTCAGTAATGCAGTTTAACTACGATGGATATTGCATTAATATCCTTGATACCCCCGGACATCAGGACTTCTCTGAGGATACCTACCGTACTCTCATGCCTGCGGATTCAGCTGTCATGGTTATTGACGGATCGAAGGGTGTAGAGGCGCAGACTATCAAGCTTTTTAAAGTATGTGTAATGCGCCACATCCCTATTTTTACCTTTATTAATAAGCTGGACCGTGACGCCAGAGATACTTTTGAGCTTCTGGATGAGATAGAGAGTGTCCTGGGCATTCATACCTGCCCTGTGAACTGGCCTATAGGTTCCGGTAAAAATTTCAAGGGCGTATATGACAGAAATACCCATAAAATCAGCAGATTTTACGCTGCAAATGCAGGTCAGACTGAGGTAGAGACTGTAGAAGAGGATATCAATGACGAAGGTCTGGATGATCTTATCGGCAAGGAGAATCATCGTATTCTGAATGATGAGCTGGAGCTTTTGGGTGGAGCCGGCTCTGATTTTGACCTGGAAGCTGTTAGAAATGGTGAGCTGACCCCTGTATTTTTCGGATCCGCTCTTACCAATTTTGGTGTTGAGACCTTCCTTAAGCATTTCCTTCAGATGACCTCCACACCTCTTGCACGTAAGGCCAATACCGGTATTATTGACCCTACAGATGAGAATTTCTCAGCCTTCGTATTTAAGATACAGGCCAACATGAACAAGGCTCACAGAGACAGAATCGCTTTCATGCGTATTTGCTCCGGTAAGTTTACCGCAGGCGAGGAGTACTATCATGTACAGGGTGACCGAAAGGTACGTCTTTCCCAGCCCCAGCAGATGATGGCAGATTCCAGAAAAATCATTGAGGAAGCATATTCCGGTGACATTATCGGTGTATTCGATCCCGGTATTTTTTCCATCGGTGATACTATCTGTGCCAACGGTAAAAAATTCCAGTATGAGGGTATTCCTACCTTTGCACCGGAGCATTTCGCCAAGATCCGCCAGGTAGACACCATGAAGAGAAAGCAGTTCCTTAAGGGCGTAAATCAGATTGCCCAGGAGGGTGCTATCCAGATATTTAAAGAGTTTAATTCCGGTATGGAAGAAATCATAGTAGGTGTAGTAGGTGTACTGCAGTTTGATGTACTCAAGTTCAGACTGGAGTCAGAGTACGGTGTGGAGATCCGTATGGATCAGCTTCCGTATGAGTATATCCGCTGGATTGGTAATCCTGAGATTGACGTTACCTCTCTTAATGTTACATCTGATACAAAGAAGGTACTGGATCTTAAGGACAGACCGCTTCTGCTTTTTGCTCACGAGTGGTCCATAAGAACTGTTCTTGACAGAAACAAGGAGCTTATTTTGACCGAATTTGCCAAGAACTAAACGGAAGTGCAAGGTATTTGGAGGGAACATGTCTGATAATAAGGATAAAGAGATAAAAGACGCTGAGTTTATCCGTGTTACTGAAGAAAACAATAGGGATGCCATTGAAAGTGAGCCCATTCAGATTATGCCTGTCGTGGCTATCAAGGGCTTAGTTATGCTGCCCGGCATGATGATTCATTTTGATCTCCATCAGGACGAGTCGGTTAATGCCATTAACAGTGCCATGAAAGAAGGCAAAGCTGTACTTGTTGTTACCGAAAAGGATGCCAATGCAGGGCGCGTACGCATTGAAGAGCTTTATGAAATGGGTACCATTTCCTTTGTAAAGCAGCTTATAAAAATGCCCGGTAATTTTGTGAGAGTATTGGCTCAGGGCCAGAGAAGAGGCCGTCTCCTGTCCTTTACCAAGACGTCACCTCATCTGGAAGGACGAGTAGCGATTCCTTATGAAACTACTGCTGCCCAGCTGCCTCCCATCGACCAGAGAGCTATGCTTCGCGGTCTTCAGGACATTTTGGCAGAATACCTGAGAGTAAATGAAAAAATCGGTGCGGACATTGCAAAACAGCTGGTGGGCTGCGACAATCTGGACATGCTGATCAATCAAATCGCTATATCCATCCCCATCAATCCTACCGCCAAGCAGAAGATTCTGGATGCAGTGGATATCTATGACAGATATCAGGCAGTAGCAGTGATTCTGGCCAACGAAACCG
>JAZUFN010000075.1:0-6269 GCA_045640725.1 Lachnospiraceae bacterium | reverse complement strand
TATATTGGTAATTTCCTTAATAGTAGTCCTGGAAGCCGACGGCATACAGATAATAATCTGCTGTATCTCATACTTGGCACAGTTTTTAATAATGGTGTTTCTGTCACCCACTACTTTTATGCCATGGAAGAAGCTGCCTATTTTATTCCTGTCATCATCTATAATACAGCATATCTTAAGCTTGGCTTTTTCATTTATCTGCAGCTCTCTGATAACCATATGTCCCGTCTCGCCGGCACCGATAATCATGGCTCTCACCCTCTCGGAACGATTACCGGAATTAATCACATGAATACGGGCAGTACGATACAGAAGCCTTATGGCAGTGGTCCCCAGAAATAAAATACCGGGATAAAGCACATACCAGGTAGTAGGCAGGAAATTGTGATTAATATCCTCTCTTTTTGTAAAAGGAAGCAAAACGATACCATACTTTGGGAATATCTCCAAAAGGAAAAAGTGAATAATATCGGTAACTGCTACCGCCAGGGCAATATTTCTAATCTCCGTAATACCTGCATAGTTCCAAAGGCTGTGATAAAGCCTGAAGGCCCAGAATATAACCAGGGTAATCAGTACATTAATCCATAAGTAGTCGTAGTATTTATTGTAGTATCCTATCTCAGCATCTATTTTAAATTCAAATCTCAATAATAATGCAAAATAGCTGGCAAATACTATTGCGGCTATATCCGCTACCCCTATTATTATTCTCTTCCAGACTATCTCATATTTTTTTAAAAAAGCTTTCAAGATAAACCTCCATAGTGACTATATACATAAAGCCACACGCTATAATTATAGCCATTCCTAGGATAGCCGTCAACGATAAAAAAAGACATGTCTTTGTCAGACATGTCTTAATTGTTACTATTCACAGTTAATCTGTAATTAACCGCTACTTTTTGATGATTTGGTCATGATAAATCTGACTGAAATACTCTCTGGCTTTACCCACTGAATTATAGTCAGGAATAGACATCCAGGCATTTGCCTTTAGGGCATAGCTGGCATAGGAGCCTGTTTTGGAGTCAGTAACATTGTATGATACCACATCCCAGCCCTGCAAGGTGGAAATCTGATTGCTGATAAGAGAAGAAATCATCTTTTCAGGCATGGAAGTCTTCATGTTTTTACCTGCAGCTGCCATAATCTGTGAATAATTGGTAAGAAGCGTTGTACTATGAGTACATTTTTCAATAGCAGCTCTTATAACCTCCATCTGATGAAGGCCTCTGGAGGCCTCTCCACCGGACACACCATATCTGGTACGTACAAAACCTAAAGCCTGAGTGCCATTTAATGTATTTGGTCCTTTTGTAATCTTGTAACCATTATAGGTAGTAAATGAAGAATCGGAATTAACCGTCACTCCTCCGATAGCATCTATAAGCTGAACAGCTCCGGTAAAATTCACCCTGAAATAATAATCACAATTTACACCATAAAGATTGGTAAGGGTGTCCATAGCCGCCTGAACTCCACCTATGGAAGTAGCATGGGTAAGCTTATCGTACTGCCAGTTAAAGCAGGAAATAGGCAGATAGGCATCTCTCTGTATGGTAACCATAAATATCTGATGGGTCTTGGTATTTATGGTAATCATAATATTTACATCGCCTCGACCTGACATACCCCCATTTTTTTCATTATCAACGCCATTAATCAGTACAGTAAATACATGATCGTTTCCCGTATGATACTCGGTATAAGGGACATATGGGTCATAAGTCAGATAATTAAGCTTTTTGGTAGGCTTGGGAGTAGGGGTGGCATCCACAGAAGGATCCTGGGTCACAACCGGTGTCTCACTGGGTGGCAGAGTCACTCCTGCTGCTCCTGTAGGATAAGCTGTCGGAATAACGCCTCCCACAGGCTTTGGTGTACCTACAGGCTTTCCCTCGGCACTAACTATAACGGTAACTTCCGTACTGGCTATTTCCGTAACTATGGTGCCTAATTCTTCAAAGCCCTCCGCTTCCACCAGAAGTCCCAGCACCTCTGAATCACATATAGCTACATTAATATCGTCATTCATAAGGGCGGTAAAAAGCTCTGATGCACTGCTATATACTACAGGATTAATCTCTATATGGTACTTTACCTCATACTCTTTTACAGCCTGCTCGACAGTACCATAGGTATTTTTCATAAGTCCCACTATATGATTATCCTCGGGTCTAAGCTCGGTAATACCACTGTCAGACTTAACAAAAACAGAAATCTCATCGGTATGCTTATTAGGATTATCTGTAATAGTACCTATGCCCTTATTGGTAGCATAAACATAATTGCAGCCGATAATCAGCACTACAGATAAAATAACGGAAACGACCTTGGACACTATGCCCGGAATACGCCACCTCTGTAAAAGGGTAAAGGCCGCTACCATAAGAATCAGGACCGATGTTCCAAAAAATACGATATCCTTCGGCAAAACAGACCGGTAACAAAGAACAGCAAAAATTACAGTAATAATAAGCTGAAGACCACATAGTCCCAAACCTACATACTGTAATATCTCCCATTTATCTGTTTTATTGTCTGCCTTGACGTCTGCTGAAGCTGTGTTGTCCACAGGAGCTGCAGCTATTGCCTCTGCCTTGCTCTCCTCTGAGGCTGTCGTTTCTGCCGGAGCTGCTGCTTCTGCCTTGCTTTCCTCTGAGGCTGTCGTTTCTGCCGAAGCTGCTGCTTCTGTCGGAGCTGTTGCTTCTGTCTTGCTTCCATCTAAGGCTGTCGTTTCTGCCGGAACTGCTGCTTCTACCTTACTTTCTTCCGGTAAGGAGTCCTTCAAGTTCTCTTCCTGCATCCTCTTCATCCTCTCCATCTATTTTAAGTGTGATGACTTCACCATCGTAAATCTTCAGTGTCATAACGCCCATGATGCTTTTTGCGTTAATCTGCTTTTCATCCTGATTTACATAAACAGAAGACTTATATTTGCTGGCAACCTGAACTAAAAGAGCAGCAGGTGCAACATTCATGTTTGATGTTTTTGCAATAGTAATTTCTTTTGTTAACATTTCATCCTCCAATTAGAACATCTCTTCCTGCTTCTCCACAACAATGGCATGAATACGCTGAAACCTGTGATTCAAACCGGACCTCGAAGTAGGCTTTGATAAAATTTTCCCCAGCTCTGATAAGGACATTTCAGGCTCAGCCATTCTGGCCTCGCAAGTCTCTTTCAAGTCAGGACTAAGACTGTCAAAAAGACCTTGATCTTTCAAAAAGAGAATATCTTCCATCTGTTTTGTTGCCGCTGAAATAGTCTTTTTTAAATTAGCAGTCTCGCAATTCACCTGACGATTAACATTATTACGCAAATCTTTTAATATGCGCCTGTTCTCAAACTCCATCAGTGATCTGTGAGCTTCACAAATATTCAGCATGTCAGATATATCATCTGCATCCTTAATATAAAAAACATATTTATCTTTTCGTAAGACTATATGCCCTTGTGGTCCAAATTCAGCTGCTACGCTTTGTATAAGCCGGGCCGTATCCGGGTCTCTGCAGACTATTTCAAAGTGATACTGTCCTTTCGGATCAGTCACTGTCCCCGAAGTCATAAATGCTGTCCTTAAAAAGCATCTTTTGCAACAAGACCTGTCTAATATTGTTTTTGCCTTATCAGCGATTAATTCTATGTTAACTTCATGTTGTTTGTCAACATCTTTTTTTGAGGAAATGAGCTCAAGAGCAAAGTCGGCAGCTACAATACAATGCCGCTTTTGTACCTTAATCTCTTTTAGTTCCTCTTTAACATCTTGTGTAAATGACATTATTTATATATATCTCTATGGTCCAGCTTTACAGCATATTCCCCGGCCTCCAGCGCCCTGGCAATTTCTGTGGCCAGAGTTACTGATCTGTGCTTGCCACCTGTACAGCCAATACCGATTACCAAACCATTCTTTCCTTCTTTTATATAATTGGGAATCAAAAATTCCAGTAAATCGCAAATTTTAATAAGGAATTCTCCGGCAGCTTCGCTTTTCATAACAAATTCACGAATTTCTTTATCACGCCCTGTAAGATGTTTTAATTCGGGAATATAGTATGGATTGGCCAAAAAACGTACATCAAATACTAAATCCGCGTCTGCGGGAATTCCGTATTTAAATCCAAAGGACAAAACCGTCACCACAAAATTCTTAAAAGAGTGATTATTGACAAATATATCTTCCAATTGACTCTTTAGCTCTCTCACTAAAAGAGTAGACGTATCAATAATAAAATCTGCATGCTCCTTTAAAAATGTCAGTGACTCCCTTTCCTTTTCGAAGCCCTGCTCCACGCGACCGCCTCCTGCTAAAGGATGGGTACGTCTGGTCTCTTTATATCTCTTTACAAGCACCTCATCGGAAGCCTCCAAAAAGAGTACTTCAGGACGAATGCGCTGCGCAATAAGCTCCTTTATGAGAGACTGTGCATGCTCACCTGAAACACCGTTTCTGATATCCAGGCTGACTGCCACCTTGTCATAGCCTCCCGAATCAGAAGCCAGCTGTCCGAACTTTGTTATAAGAGGGATGGGCAAATTATCTACGCAGAAAAAACCTATGTCTTCAAGTATTTTAAGTGCTGTAGCCTTTCCGGCTCCACTCATACCTGTTACAATAACAAATCTCATTTTTCTACTCCTAAGAAAATGACTTCCGGGCTAAGCTCTACTCCGGAATGCTCCAACACCTTTGCTCTTACATCTGAAATAAGCTGCGCCACATCCTGACAAGTAGCATTACCTGTATTAATAACAAAGCCTGAATGCTTTACAGAAACCTGTGCGCCACCTACAGAATATCCCTTAAGCCCTGCATCCTGAATCAACTTCCCCGCAAAATATCCTTCAGGCCTTTTGAAGGTGGAGCCTGCTGACGGATACTCCAGAGGCTGTTTTTCCTGACGAGCCTTTTTATAGCTTTCCATAACCGCTCTTATTTGAATCTTGGGATATACTTTCAACCTAAAGTCTGCTGATAAGACTATATAGCCCTTATCTTTAAATGCGGAATGTCTATAGGACAAATCCATGTCCTCTGCCAATACCTCCAGCACCTTAAGATCAGGAGTCAAAACTTTGGCACTTACAATAATCTGCTTTACTTCTCCACCATAAGCACCGGCATTCATAATAACTGCTCCCCCTACTGTACCCGGGATACCGTAGGCAAATTCCAAGCCTGTAAAGCCTTTTCCTGCCGCAAATACAGAAAGAGCAGTTAATCCTGCCCCGGCTCCTGCAGTTATTAAGCCTGTACCTTCATTAATCTCATCTTTAATAGTAATAGTCGCTAAATCCCCGGAAAGCTTTATTACTACACCATCAAAGCCCTTATCAGCCACCAGAAGATTCGAACCATTACCAACAGGATAAAAGGTCACATTTTCTTTTTTGCAAAGGGATATTACCGCTATCAAATCGTCACTGTCCCCAACATTTACAAAAAATGTTGCAGGGCCGCCGATTTTAAAAGATGTATGCCTGCTCATAGGCTCATCAATAGCTATATCCTTATCGGGAAGAATTTTTCTAAGTCCTTCCAGCATCGTCAAACGTTTTTCGTCGATCATTTCTCATCCTTCATCATACAAGCACATCCGTAAATGCCTGCAAGATTGCCCAGTGTTGCCAGTCTGAACTCTGTCATCTGCAGGGCATTCAAAAGATTTGGACCATAATGACGCCTCAAAGCATCAATAAGGATATCTCCTGCTTTGGAAACACCACCACCAATAACAAATGCCTCTACGTCCACTGATGCTGCCACATGGGAAAGCGCAAGAGTCAGTGTCTCTGCCATTTCTTCCACTACTCCGACAGCTGTTTTGTCTCCGGCTTTTGCTTTATCAAATACATCTTTGGCACTGACTTCACCCATACCTGCCGCCTTGCCCTGGTATGCGATACCGGTAGCACTGGCATACTGCTCCAGATGACCATGACCGCCACATCCGCATACACGTGTTTCTTTGTCATTGACTCTCATATGACCAATCTCGCCGGCACCGCCGTGAACACCGGCCACAATCTTTCCATCCAGAATAAGACCGCCACCTACGCCTGTGCCCAGAGTTACCATCATGATATTATCCAAGCCTTTACCGCCACCCTGCCAGTATTCGCCCAGAGCAGCTACATTTGCATCGTTAGCAGCCTTACAAGGGAAACCGCAAAGCTGTGTAAAATGATCATTTACATTGAAGATACCCCAGCCAAGATTTGCACACTTAAGCACAGTGCCATCTCCCTTAACAGGCCCGGG
>JAZUFN010000074.1:0-4440 GCA_045640725.1 Lachnospiraceae bacterium | reverse complement strand
TTTCCGACAGAATTGCGGTTATGTACTTGGGCAATCTGGTAGAGCTGGCTGATAAGAAGACTATCTTTGAGGATCCAAGACATCCTTATACCGTAGCCCTTCTTTCATCTATTCCTACTACAGATGCAGATTCACCTTCCAAGGAGCGCATTATCCTTGAGGGTAATATCCCCAGCCCTGTTAATCCACCTGCCGGATGTAAATTCTGCACTCGTTGCTTTATGGCTACTGAGAAGTGTAAGCGTGTGGCTCCTCCTCTGGTTGAGATTGAGCCTAACCACTTCTGTGCTTGCCATTATCCTGAGAGAAAGCTCAGCGAGGACAAGCAGTACCTGTTTGAGAGAAATAAATAATAGAAAGTCAAACTTATCGAGGTAAGATTATGAAACAACCGTCTGATGATAAGGATTATCTTGAGGAAATTGAGGAAAAGCCACCCCTGGATAAAAGTGATATACCTGCAATGATTATTGCCGGTTTCCTGACTGTGGGTGTGCCCTGTTTGCTCGGGATATTGCTTATCATAGCGGTTGTTTTATTGCTTTTCTAAATTTTTGGGATAACAATGGAAATAAAACAAGACAAGATAAAAAAGAATATTTTTAGCGGTAGTCTGAAATATATTGACGATTATAAGACAGAGACATATACGGACGAAAAGGGGCATAAACGTCAGAGGGTAATATATACAGGGCCTTATGGATATATTACAGAATCACGCAAAGCATACATAACAAAACTTGTATTGCTATATTCCATTACCCTTTTATTAATTGTCTCCGAATTTATCGCTATGACAGTGCCGGAGCATTCAACAGTAGGCTTTATTGGGTGCACTTTGCCTATTGTTTCATCTTTTGCACCACTTCTGTTTTTGGTGTTTGGTCTGACTGCTTTGCCTATAAAAGATATGAAGCTGAAAAAGGACCAGTATTATCATGGCATTATTCGTATATTTAAAAGCGCAGCGGCTGTTGCCGTTTTTGTAGCAGTTGCTATAATTTCAGGTATTATTTACCGTATCGTTAATCATGATTCCATGGTACTGCACGGAGACCTCATGTATGGCATATTTATGGCCATTTCCCTGATTACAGCCATTTTGGTGATTGTGATTGCAAGACAGATTAAAATTAATGACATAGATATAGTCAGTAGAAGATAACCGGAGGAAACCATTGGTTTCCTCTGGTTTTTTCTTGCAATTATTTGACACTATGATATTATTGACTATGTGTATATAAAAAATGATCGGGGGATCGTTATGTGGCGCGAGTTATCACCAATGGAAAAAGAGTCCTTAAAAAAGGCCAGAAGTCCATTTTTTAAGGCAATTACATTTATAGAGATTCTTATTTTGTTATTTACCATAGGCTTTGCCATCAGTAATTTTATAGCCCTAATAATAGACAGAAGCTACGAAGCAGCCAGAGGGCTGTCGGTGGATTTGGCGCTTACGGGAATGGTAATATTATTAACACCCAGATTGAAGAAGTGGCTGGATTCAGACCTGGAGACAGGGGAAATGCAAGTATGTGAAGCATATATAGACCGGATGATTTCGGAAAATCAAGAGCAAGTGGTGTTAAATGCCAGACATAGGGAGCAGGGGATAGCCTACTACGCAGAAGTGCATCCTGAGGACAGTCCTTTAGAAAAATACAAAGTAAAGGTAGACACAGAGACCTTTTACAGGCATCAGGCCGGAGACAAAGTCCTGCTGGTCAGCAGTAAAGATGAAGTAAAAGTGGAGTATATGCAGCTTTTGGAGGTAAAGTAATATGTTGAATATTCTTCTGAATCCATATTTTCAAGTAGCTGGGGTAGCTATTCTGGTAGCCCTGATTCTCCTGATTATTTTCATCCTCAGAAAAAAGATAAATGTTAATAGAATTCTGGTACTGGTAGGCTTGCTTTTTGTAGGCGGTGTTGCTGTTTTTATGAATTTTACAGTGCCGAAAAAAGTGGTAAAGCCTGCTTATGATCAGTCACTGGCAGATCGCTACTTTGCAGCCGGCTACGCTGAAATAGGCGATTTTGATAAGGCATATAAAATATTGGGCGAGTCTACTACCAGTCACGAACATCCGGAAGATATACTGAACATGGCCAGACTCAGTGTCATGAAGGACAATTACCTCTATGCTCAGCTTTTTTATACTAAGTATATAACTGAGAATCCCGGAGACAATGAGGCGGTAAGCGAAGCAAGCGCAGTGGCCGGTATCTATGGCAATGATTACAATGAGTCAAATAATGGAGCTATTGCCAGTATGTTGGATAAAAATGGTTTGACCTATGAGCAAGCCGGTTTTACCAAATATACTCAGACTGCCACAAATAAAGTAGATGATGTGTCTGCATATAAGGCAGCACTTCTGGAAAAGCTGGTAAAGAGTACTGAAAACTCTCTGAAAGGTAGCGAAGAACGCTCCAATATTAAGAAAGCAGCTGAGAGCATCGTTATTGTAGACCGTGCCTATGAGAACTACAGAACAGGCAGAGATTATAAAACTGAAGAGCTGTCAGATGCCACTTCCAGACTGAATAAAATAGTCAGAAATGGCGGAATGCTGGCTAGCAATGCTACTGTAAGAAATGCTGCTCTTCTTGCCAATACTCTGGCAGGTGATGCTGAAGCTGTATGCAGAAATATTAATGAGAACGCCACTGTAGACGAGCTGGCTGTGGCTATTGAGCTTAGGACCAAAGGATATGTTTCTGATAAGGCATTCAAGTCTCTTCCCGAAAAGCCTGAAAGTGATAAGCTTACTGAAGTCTATGAAAAGTGTCAGGATATAAGAAATAACAAGATTAAGGGCCTTAGTAAGGAAGAGGTGGCTTACTATAAATCGCTGGTAAGCCTGATTAAAGATTCCAATAAAAACTATGTGATGAAGACACTTTTATCTCAGCTGACAGCTAAAAGCCTGGAACTGGATGAAAGCGTAAGGAGCCAGATGTACATGCAGCTGGCCAAGGGCTACCAGTTTGCCAATATGGGTGAGCAGGTAAGCAGCTATCTCGACCTGGCACTTTCAAATGCGGCCAATGCTTCTGACAAGGAGTACGCACAGGCAATGGGCATACTGGTAGACTACATAGCCGGTAAGAGTGTTTCCTTCAGAGAGCTGGATAAGTGCATTGAACAGGCCCTCAGTCATGTTATTAATCTCCCTATGTCCTTGTTCAAGATGCCATCAACGGTAGAGGCCAACGGACATATTATTTACGTGAAAGATGAAGAGATCGTAGATCCCGGCAAGGATTTTGAGTCCATCATAAAGAACGAGATTACTCAGAAACGTGCTACCATCAATATCGGTCGTGTAGATATATCTCAGTTCCCGAAGATATCCACAAAAGTAAGCTTTGGTGATGCCGCAGGCATTACTATCGATAATATCAAGGACAGTATCGATATTACTGACTGTGATTACCCTATCACCAATTACGATGTAAGCGTTCGTAAGAGCGCAGGTACCAGAGTAATTCTTATGTGTGATAACTCAGGTAGTATGAGTAATGATATCGACAATCTTAGGGAGGCAATAAAGAGCTTTGCTGATGGCATGAAGGAAGGCGAGGAAGTAGCGATAGTAGCCTTTACAGGTAGCATTACCCTCCGTTCTGAATTCCTAAAGAATAAAGACGAAGTGAAAAAATTCGCAGATAAAATGAAAGCCAGCGGTGGTACAAATATTTACGGACTGTTAGGTACGGTAGCTGAAATGTTTGGAGAAAACGAAGGCAATAACAATGTACTTATTTGTATGACAGATGGACAGGATGGCTACTCTGTTAATGACTCTACCATGAGAAGAGGAATCAGTGACATCGTAGGAAATTATGGCTGTGCTATCTACACCATCGGTCTGGGTGCAGGTACAGATACAGACTATCTGGAAAGAATAGCCAATTACGGAAATGGTCAGTTCCTTCATGTAAGCCAGTCGGCAGATTTGGATTCCTTCTATGAATTTGTTCATTCACAGGTATCTAATCAGTATGTAATTACCTTCGATGCAGTAGAGCAGGGACTGGTACGTAGAAAACTTAATATTACGCTGAACAACGTTATCGGTAGTGCAGAAAAAAAATATAGCCTGAAGGAAGATGTGGACAGTGATTATGAGGACTATTCGGCAGAGCTGTACAATCCACTGGATCCGGAAGGGTTGCAGGTATATGGCTTCGGTAATACTTATTTTTACCAGAGCGGTAAGGATACCAAGCTTACCCTGTATGGTGAGAATTTTACTAAGTATGGTTATTATACAGTACGACTTACCAGCAATCTTCGCAATTATATTCTAACAGCCGTACCTGTGAGCGATACCGAAATGGAAATTACTGTACCGGGCACCATAGCAACCGGTTCTTATGAGCTCAAGGTATCTGCTGAAAATAAGACGAATGAGAAAAAGGTAAATGCAAAGG
>JAZUFN010000073.1:0-6436 GCA_045640725.1 Lachnospiraceae bacterium | reverse complement strand
ACAGCTATCAGCTTACCTGCGGGCGCAGACAAGCTAAAGTCTTTAAGTATAACTTTTTCCGGAGAGTATCCGAACTGTACATCATTTACTTCCACATTTCCCTTTACATCAGTCAGCTCATGAGCTTTGGGCTGGTCTTCAGGCTCATTTTCTTCAGACAGAATCCTGTTTACTCGTTCAGCTGCAGCCAGGGCAGATTGAAGCTCACCTATGATGTTTGCTGCTTCATTAATGGGGCCTGAGAACTTTCTGGAATAAAGGACAAATGAGGATACGTCTCCCAAAAGCATTTTATTTAGAGCAAAAAGCAGGGCACCAAAAATAGTGACCAGGGACAGGGACAGATTATTAATCATATTTACTGAAGGACCAATGGTAGCATTCATGTAGTCAGCATCATAGTATGCTTCCGTTGCATCAATATTTACCTGCTGAAAGCGGTCCACATAGACCTTTTCTCCCGCAAAGCCCTGAATTACCTTTTGGCCCCCTACTGTTTCCTCCACATAACCATTCATTTCTCCAAGCTTTCTGGATCTTAAGGAAAATTTAGGACGACTGATTTTGGTCATTCTTTTGGTATACAAAAATGAGCAGGGAATGGTCACACACATTACAAGTACCAGTATAGGTGATATTTTAATCATCATGATAAAAGATCCCACAATAGTTACTATACTGGCAAGAATCTGCACTACATCAGTAGAAAGGGATGTGTTGATAACATCAATATCATAGGAAACTCTACTGATAATGTCTCCTGCCTGATGGGTATCAAAGTAGGCTACCGGCAGCTTCATCAGTTTGTCAAAAACATCTCTGCGCATATGCTTCACTATGCGCCTGGTAATAGCTCTCATCATTAAAGCCAGTACATAGGATAGGATAGCTGATACCACATAGAAAACCACCATAAGCCAAGCATATCTGAATACCACATCAAAATTTACCTGTCCCTCTCCAACGATAGCATTAATGGCCTTGCCGGACAGTTCAGGTCCTATAAGAGCAAAAGAATTGGCTGCCAAAGTAATCACAAGGGCCAAAGCCAGCAGCATCTTGTATTCCCTTAAATATCTCCATAGGAATCTGAAAGCTGCCCGGGGATCTTTTGCATGTTCTACTGTTTTTCCTTTTCCCCCGCTGGGGATATTCTTTTTATCTGCCATATATTATACCAAACTCCCCAGCTGGGTGGCAGCGATTTCTTTGTATACGCTGCAATTTTCCATAAGATCCGTATGTGTACCGTAGCCAATGACCTTGCCATCGTCTATCACCAGTATTTTCTCCATTTTCATGACAGAACTGATACGCTGAGCTACGGTAACCAGAGTAGAGTCAGAGTACTGAGTATTTATGGCATTTCTAACATCTGCATCAGTCTTGTAGTCGAGAGCTGATGATGAATCGTCCAGCACCAGAATATCAGGACTACCTGCCAGGGCTCTGGCTACATACATTCTCTGCTTCTGACCTCCGGAAAAATCAGCTCCCTTAATGGAGGCGACATGGTCAAGTCCGCCCTCCTTTGCCATAACAAAATCATAGGCATTAGCAGCCTTCAAGGCTTTTTCTATAGCCTCATGGGGCAAATCTCTGCCGAAGCTTACATTTTCCTCAACGGTATCCGCAAAAATAATATTATTTTGAAAAGCTGTGCCAAACTTATGTCGAAGCTCTTCCAACGGATAGCTTTTTATATTTTTGCCATCAATCAGTATCTCTCCCTTTGTACAATCATAATATCGCATAAGAAGGTTTAATATTGTAGTTTTTCCCGAGCCGGTCGCACCGATAATACCTAGAGATGAACCCTTTTCCAGGGTAAAGGAGATGTCCGACAGTACATACTTATCCTCCACATCGTCGCGGGGATCCCCATAGGTAAACCAGACATTTTTGAATTCTACCTTATGGCCACCTGCCGCAGCGTCATCACATTCTTCTATCTGTAAATCGTTCTCTGCATCAATGACCATCCATATACGTTTGGCTGAAGCTGAACCCTTGGAAAAATTCACAAAAATTCTGGTAACTGCAATAACAGCATTTAAGATCATGGTAAAGTAGGTAAGAAAAGCCAGAATAACCCCCGGTTTAATTTCTCCGTCATTTACCCTGTAAGCACCGACTACTATTACCAAAACCAGTCCTATATTCAGAAAAAAACTGATCAATGGACTGGAAGCCGACATAACACCGGCAGCCTTAAAATCACTGTCAGCCGTATCGGAATTGGCCTTTTCAAATCTTCTTCTCTCGTAATCCTCCTTGGATAAAGCCTTGATGACCCTAATGCCTGATACATCCTCACGCATAACCCTTACCATATCATCCACAAAAGTCTGTACTTTGGCATAAAGAGGAATACCCTTTAGGGTAATAACCAGGACTACCACAAAAACAAAAGGGATGACGGCTACCAGTGTAAGTGTAAGCTGCACATCCAGAGTAGATGCCATAATAAGGCCGCCTGTCAGCATAAATAAAGCTCTTACGCCCATACGCTGGAAGATATTAAAACAGGTATGGATATTGTAGGAGTCAGAGGTCAATCGGGACACCAAAGAAGGGATACCAAATTCATCTGTCTTCTTTCCTGACAGAGTCATAATCTTTTTAAAAAGATCAAATCTCAGCCGTCTGATAGCATCCATAGAGACCCAGGCTGCTCTTCGATTGGCAAAAACATTCAGCATTCTGGCTGCCAAAGCACAAAAAACCATGGCTATGCTCCAGAGAATAAAGGGCAGATAATCTCCCGTTGCCTTCATCTCGGGCACTACCTGGTCCAGAATCTTCGCCATAATCCATGGTATAAAAAGCTCGACTATAGTACCTATAATTTTGGCAGTATAGCCTCCTATCATCTTATTCTTTTGTACAAACAAATACTTGAAAGCTCTCTTCATATTACCATTCCCATAAAGCATTATTGAACCCCATTCTATCACAACGCTTTTCAAAGTCAACTCTTTAAACGGGTAAAGTTTTAGGCTTTTTCGTGCGCCTTGCGGCGCACGTGGCTCCGGGGCCGCGATACTCCTCGAAGCAATTTAGGTGGCTTACCTCTCCTGCTGCCGGTAAATATACTCGCTTGGGGGATTGTAATAGGGGCTTAGGTGCTACCGACCGGCCAAATAAACGTGTTCTTCGCAAACAAAGCTTAGGACTCAGGGCTTCCTCAGTAAGGAGGCCGCAAAACTCGCCTTCGGCTCAGACAGTTGCGGCCTGACGGACAAAGGGTAGGACTCAAGTTGGTCCATCAAAAAAAGATGGACAGCCGGGGACTGTGACCCTTTGTCCATAACTTCGGCGCGCCCTATCGTCCTATCTTTGTAATTGCTTGAACAAGATTATTTGTCCCGGTCGGCAGCACTTAAGCCCCGCAGCAATTTTTGTGGCGCTCGTATATTTACCGGCAGCAGTATAGGTGCGCCACCGGAAATCGCTTTTTCGTCGCTCCGCTCACACTTCACAATCGTAAGCGTAGCGACGAAGATGGGATTTTCGGTACCGAAAGGAGCGAAGCGGCCCCGGAGCCACGTGCGCCGGAGGGCGCACGAAAGAAAGAGCAGGTGGCGGAAGCCACGTGCTCTGAAATTTTATGAGAAATATTTTACGCCGCTCTCGAAGATCTTCATATCCTGATCACCGTAGATATTAAGAGCAACACCCTCGCCCTTACGCTCTGAATGAGCCATCTTGCCCAGTACGCGGCCGGACATATCAGTGATACCTTCGATAGCCATGTAGCTCATATTTGGACAGTAGTCCTCATCCTGGGTAGGATTGCCGTTAGCATCAACGTACTGAGTAGCTACCATACCATTTTCGATAAGCTTCTTCAGCCACTCATCATTGGCAACGAATCTGCCTTCACCATGAGATGCAGGGATGGAGTAAACCTTGCCCAGCTCTGCGCCTGCAAGCCATGGGGACTTGTTGGAAATAACCTTTGTATATACGCTCTTGGAAGCATGACGACCGATAGTATTGCGTGTAAGTGTAGGAGAATTCTCGTCCTGCTCACGTACCTCGCCGTAAGGTACGAGGCCCAGCTTAATGATAGCCTGGAAACCATTACAGATACCGAGTACGAGACCATCACGATTCTTGAGGAGATCATTCAATGCATCAGAAAGCTTTACGTTATTGAAAGCTGTAGCAATGAACTTACCGGAACCATCAGGCTCATCACCGGCAGAGAAGCCACCTGGGAACATAACGATCTGGCTGTTCTTGATCTCACGCTCAAAGTTTAATACTGACTCCCTGATGTCCTCTTCATTTCTGTTACGGAATACAGAAGTAACCACCTCTGCACCGGCATGCTCAAAAGCACGAAGAGAATCATATTCACAGTTGGTACCCGGGAAAACAGGGATAAATACTCGAGGCTTAACTACCTTCTTGGTAGAAACCAGAATGTTTTTCTCGCTATAGAGAGGGATAATAAGCTCCTTCTCAGGCATAGTCTTAACACCCGGAGTATGTGTAGGGAATACAGACTCAAGAGTAGCTTCCCATCTCTTTTTTGCATCTGCAAAGGAAATAACTGTGTCCCTGTACTCAAAGCAGGCCTTATCGGTAACGTCACCGATTACCTTGCATACAGCACCGGAATTAACGATAGTCTCAAAATCAGCAGGGTCAATCTCTGCAATAATCTCACCGTAGAGAGGAGCAAAAAGCACCTTTTCATCAACGGATTCAAGAATCTTAACACCCAGTCCATTACCAAAAGCCATCTTGGAAACGGCCTCAGCCACACCACCTGCTGTGGTTGCATAAGCACTCTTGATGATACCCTTCTCATTAAGCTCACGGAAGATATTCATCTGGCTCATGAAAGCATCATAATCAGGAAGATCATACTGGTCCTTCTTCATAAGGAATCTGATAATCTTATTGCCTGCCTTCTTGAATTCATCTGTAATAACATCCTGCTGCTTTGCGATATCTACAGCAAAACTTACAAGAGTAGGAGGAACGTCAATCTCATTGAAGGAGCCTGACATGGAGTCCTTACCACCGATAGAAGGAAGTCCCAGGCGAACCTGAGCCTCGTAAGCACCCAGAAGAGATGCCAGCGGCTTGCCCCAACGTGTCTCATCGTCACGAAGTCTCTCGAAGAACTCCTGGAAGGTGAAACGAATCTTGTTCATGTCACCGCCTGCCGCAACGATCTTTGCTACGGAGTTGATTACTGCATATACAGAGCCATGATATGGGCTCCAGGAAGAGAGATATGGATCAAAGCCATAGCTCATCATTGTTACCGTATCACACTTGCCACGAAGAACCGGAAGCTTGGCAATCATGGTCTGGGCAGGTGTATTCTGGTAGATGCCACCAAAAGGCATCAGAGTGGAGGAAGCACCGATGGAAGAGTCAAACATTTCGATAAGACCCTTCTTGGAGCATACATTAAGGTCAGAAAGCATATTGAGCCACTTAGCCTTAACATCATTACCCTCAACAGCCTCTACTGTGGAAGCCTTGTAAGAACCCGGCTCGTCAAAGAAAGTCTTGTCCTCTGCAGGCATCTCTACACGGGCAGTAGTCTCCTGATGAGCACCATTGGTGTCAAGGAAAGCTCTGCTGATATTTACTATAGACTTGCCTCTCCAGTTAAGAACAAGTCTCTTTTCTTCTGTAACTGTAGCTACTGCAACAGCTTCAAGATTCTCGCTGGCAGCATATTCAAGCATCTTGTCAACATCCTTTTTGTCAACAACGATAGCCATTCTCTCCTGAGACTCGGAGATAGCCAGTTCTGTTCCATCAAGACCTGCATACTTCTTTGGTACCAGATCCAGATCTACAACAAGACCGTCTGCCAGCTCACCAATAGCAACGGATACACCACCTGCACCAAAGTCATTACACTTCTTAATGATGGAAGTAACTTCAGGTCTTCTGAAAAGTCTCTGAAGCTTACGCTCTGTAGGTGCATTACCCTTCTGAACTTCTGCACCACAGGTATTAATAGAATCGTTATTATGAGCCTTACTGGAACCTGTAGCCCCGCCACAGCCGTCACGGCCGGTACGTCCGCCCATAAGGATGATGATATCTCCAGGCTCGGAATTCATTCTCATAACATGCTCACGCTTGGCAGCGCCCATAACTGCACCGATTTCCAAACGCTTTGCCACATAGTTTGGATGATATACTTCATCTACAATACCGGTAGCCAAGCCAATCTGATTACCATAGGATGAATAACCTGAAGCAGCGCCGGTAACTATTTTTCTCTGAGGAAGCTTACCGCTTAATGTCTTTGCAATGTCGAGGGTAGGGTCTGCTGCGCCTGTAACACGCATAGCCTGGTATACATAGCCACGACCTGACAGCGGATCACGGATAGCCCCGCCCAGACAGGTAGCTGCGCCACCGAAAGGCTCAATCTCTGTAGGATGATTGTGAG
>JAZUFN010000072.1:0-2306 GCA_045640725.1 Lachnospiraceae bacterium | reverse complement strand
GGTTAATTGGCTCTGCGGGTCTCTCCTGCCAAGGCATGTTAGGACATGCCGGGGCAATCATTTTAATATTGCTCATAAAAACTCACCTTTAAAAATTTAAGTATATTTAATCATTTAGCGATTTTTTAGTTTTTTCTCTATGTAGATACTGCCTGCGGGATACCCCACAGGCAGATCTTATTTCTAAAAAACTATATTCTATTTACCGTAGTACTTATTAAGAGCGTCCTGTACCTGCTGCTTGTAGGTCTCCTGGAACTGAGCTACTGTTACTTCACCCTTAAGAAGTGAATTCCAGTCATACTCAACACCAAGGTTCATACCCAGCTCGTTTACTTCATGCTTACCAAGATCCTGCATTACTGCAAAGTTCTCTACCTGAAGTGTCGGATCTGTAGCTGTTGCCTTATACCACCAGCTAAGTGTATGCTTATTATCTCTTAATGAATAGTCATCGTTGTACCAATTCCAGTAGTCATAAAGCATATTGAATACTGTAAGCTGATCCTCTTTGGAAAGTGTAGCAGGAATGAGATAGTACTCACCAGCTGTAACCTTCTGGTAGTTTGTAGCCTGATCACCGGAAGGACCGATTGGCCACTGAACATATGCTGTATCAAAAGGAAGTGTCTTACCTACATCACCGGCAGGATCGTAGTCCTTCTCTGTATCAGCAATCCATGCTGCGATCTCGAAGAATGCAGAATGACCTTCTTTGTAGCAGAATCTCATGGAGTTCCATGCTTCACCTTCGTAGTCGTATGGATATGAATATTTTGTGTAAAGCTCTACAACCTTCTCCAGAGCCTCGCCGGTCTTGGCTGATGAAAGAGTCTCTGTGGTACCTGCAGCAATGCTTGAACCATTGGAAAGAATGAATGCTGTTGCAACTTCACCTACGAAGCCGGAGAAACCATACTCACCATTTTCCTTGTCTGTAAGCTTCTTACAATATTCAAAGAATTTATCCCAAGTCCATTCGCCTCTTGCATAGAGCTTACGAGGGTCCTCAAGACCTGCTGCCTCAAGCTTCTGTACATTGAATCCAAGAGGATATGTAGAACCAACCTGAGCCTCAGCATTTACCTTGGAAATAAGGCAAGCCTTGCCATCACCAATGTTAAGATAGGAAACATTTTTCTGTGTCTCAATAAGGTCTTTAAGCTTGGACTTATCACCTGTTACAGACTCATCTTCATAAAGAGCCTTAAGATCTGCTGCATAGTTGTTCATCTGTGCAGGGATACCGAAAGCAAGCTCAACAAGGTAAGCGCCACAGTCAGGCACACCGGCCTTGATGGAGTTCTCCACGGAGTCCTTAACACCTGTATATGTAAGGTTATCCCAGATAAGCTGCTTTCCATACTTCTGCTCAATCTTTCTGATGTTCTCAAGCTTTAACTTAGCAACATTCTGATTGTGCTCGAAAGATATCTTCTCATCAGCTCTCTTTTCTTCTGTCCACTTCTCATCATCTTTAAATTCTGCTACATAAGATGGGTCATCTGTCACTACCTGACATGTGGAATCATAGTACTGAAGCCACCATGTACCGATTCTAAGCTCTGTAATAGGAGGAGCTACGATAGGACCGCCATTATTCTTCTTACCACAAGCTGCCATGGAAAGTACCATCATAGCACTCAGGGCAAGAACTACTATTCTACGAAAATTCTTCATAGTTTTTATTCCTTTCGCAATTGTAAAAATTCAATATCTGAATTTGCAATGATTATTTAGCTAAGCCTGTGATTGACATTTCGTATACATCTACACGATGAACAGTACCAATAACATCGCAACCCATCTCTTTAATCTTTGCAAGGCCATCAGCATTAATAGTAAATGAAATCTCTGTTGCATCAGCAGGGATTTCAAAGAAGCCGTCGCCATTAATGCTTGTTTCTGAAGTAATACAGTCGGGAACAAGCTTTACAAGTGCCGGCCATCCTTCGGTATTAAGTCTCAATGCCCAGAGATAATAGTCTCCATCGCCTTCTGATGCAGGAAGAATATCAAACTTGATTGTTACATCAAGAGCACCTTCAAAGCCTGCAAATACGCTGTTAGCTACTGTACAATCTGCTTCGCCCCACTTTGCTGCTTTTACTTCGTCTTTAACGGTCTCTGTCTTAGGAGCAGGTGCTGCTGCTTGATTGCCGGTGATTGTCATCTCATATACATCTACACGATGGACTGTACCAATTACCTCACATCCCATCTCTTTAATCTTAGCAAGACCATCAGCATTAATAGTAAATGAAATTTCTGTTGCATCTGCAGGAATCTCAAAGAAGCCATCGCCA
>JAZUFN010000071.1:0-3514 GCA_045640725.1 Lachnospiraceae bacterium | reverse complement strand
AGACTACAATGAATCAAAAGGGTCAGGTAATCCGGTTGACAACACAGGTTACTCCGGACGGAATCAGCCAGGACGTGACATTTGAGTCTTCCAATACTGAAGTGGCTACTGTTGATGCTGACGGCAAAGTGACAGCTGTGGGTAATGGAACAGCGGTAATTACTGTAAAGACTGCGGCAGGGACTGCAAGTGCAGAAATAACCATTACTGTTGAAATAGCCGGCAATCCGCCTACCGGTATTCCAAGTCACCTGGGAATTGTGCTGGCGGTGATGATGCTGACATTGGCTATAGCAGCAGTGGCAATCTATGGAAAAAGAAAATTTGAAAAATAAATTCATATAGTTGAAAGAGAGGCGCTTTCGCTGGCTTACATAACAGCGGGAAGTGCCTCTTTTTCGATTTTTATAGGTTTTCGGTTGGAGGATTGATTGAAGTGTGCAAATTGTAGATACAATTCATACAAAAGTTCCACATTTTAAAGCGTGAAAAATTGTTGACATTTGGCTCTATGGATGGTAAGATAACACACGTGTTCGAGAGAACATTACTTATGCGCGAGTGGCTCAGTTGGTGGAGCGCGACCTTGCCAAGGTCGAGGCCGCGGGTTCGAGTCCCGTCTCGCGCTGTAACAAAAAAAGGTACCCACAGTAATCGGTGGGTACCTTTTTTCGTTACAGTGCAGCCGCCCTCAAACGGTTCGAGGTCTCGGCGACAGGGTCGCCTCGGTCCGCTCGGGGGCAAACAATTCGCAGGATTGTTTGCCTGTCCCTCGCCGTCTCGCGCTTGAAGGCGGCTGCAGAAGGCAAGACGGGACATACCCGCGTAGAAAACTCTGCGAGTTTTCTACCATCACACGCTTGTAAAGCGTGTGACATGGCGCGCAGGTTCTCGTCCTGATGGTGAGGGATTTTAAGTCTTACGACATGTGACAGGGTCGCCGAGGTCCGCCAGTGATCTACTATCACATGTATTGTGTTGGACAATATTGTCTGTTATAATTGCACAGTTAGCATTTGCCAGGGGCAGATGCGATATGAAATTAGCAAGGGGACAGGGGAAATGGAAAAAGACAACAAAAATAAGCTATTGAGAAGAGTGATTATAATCGCCCTTCTTTTTTCAATAGCCTTATTTGCTATTGGACTAAGGGCATGCAGACAGAAGGAAAAGAAGGGAGAGGATTGTTCTTCAAGTGTGGGGACTACAGAGGAGGTAAAACCTTCTGCAGAGCCTTCGGAAATACCTGTTACATCAGGGCCAACTGTTACAGTGAGCCCCAGTAATACACCTTCGCCAACAGCAACACCAGATCCTACAGCTATACCTGTGCCAACAGATACGCCACAGCCCACAGCAACGCCACAGCCTACAGCAGCACCACAGCCGACAGCAACAGCGATGCCGACAGCAACAGCAATGCCGACAGCAACACCAGAGCCTACAGCTACAGCGCATCCTACAGCCACGCCTCAGCCAACAGGCACATCAAGGCCTACGGCAACACTGCAGCCTACAGCTACATCAAGGCCCACTGCAACACTGCAGCCTACAATGACACCAAGGCCCACAGCCACACCGAAGCCTACGGCAACATCGGTGCCTACTCATACGCCTACCCCAAGCAGTACGCCTACCTGCACACCTTGGCCGGAAGATGCAAATAATATATATTTGTATTATTTTATGAAGGATGGTGTAAAGGTACCGGAGGAAGAAGGTGATGAGGTGGCAATCACTTTAGTTCTGCCTCAGTACGGACTGGAAAGCCTGGTGATGCCTGACTATATACATGGAAAGCCGGTTACAGCTCTCATGCATTATTCCGATTGGGGAACATTTTCATATAATAGAGACATTAAAAGTGTTGTTTTACCTTCTCACTTGCGTTATATAGATGATAAGACATTTGAAATGTGTGAAAATATTGAATCCATCGTTATACCGGATACGGTGGAAGCAATAGGAACTTGTGCTTTTTCAAACTGTTACTCCCTAAAAAAGGTAACTATGTCCGCTGCTATTAAAAGTATAGGTGGCTATTGCTTCTATAACTGTCATTCGCTGGAAGAAATAAGTTTTCCGGAAGGATTGGAAACAATAGGGAGTTATGCATTTAGTTATTCATTAATAACTGAAGTAATTTTACCGCGCTCCATAAAGAAATTGGATGAGGCGGCCTTCATATATTGTGGCGAAATGGAAAAAGTGTTTATTCCCGGGACTTTAGAAGTAGTGCCGAAGGATGCTTTTATCCATTGTGTCAAGCTTCGTGAAGTTATTATTGAAGAAGGCGTCAAGGTTCTGGGAAAAAATGCCTTCTACTATAATTTGCCGTTGACATCTATCAATATTCCGGATAGCGTCACGGAAATAGGTGAACGGGCTTTTGGCTTTTGTAAATTGGAAAGCGTAAGGCTGCCCCGTAATCTTGAAAAAATCGGGACAAGCGCATTTACAGCCAATAACTTGAAGGAAATATATTTCCCTGCAGGAGATATAGCCTTCGATGGCAACTGTGTGTACGGTCAGTACAAAACCCTTGAAAAAATATATGTCTATAAAAATTCATCGGCGGAAAATTATATAATTTCCTTAGGAGAAAAGTTCAATAGCAAAATAGTTTATATTGAGTAGAAATATAACGTGTGATACCTAATTCAGGTGATAATATAGCGACAGGAGGAGCATGGTATGACAATTTTGAAAAACGAATCCATAAGTGTAGAGATATCTGATCACGGCGCAGAGCTTAAGAGTATCAAAAAGGGTGATGCAGAGTATATGTGGCAGGCGGATCCTGCTTTTTGGGGACGTACAAGCCCTGTTCTTTTCCCTTTTGTGGGAGCAGTATGTGATAAGACCTATCGGGTAAAAGGCAAGAGTTATGCCATGGGACAGCACGGGTTTGCCAGGGATATGGATTTTGAACTTGTAGAGGGCAGTGATGACAGATGCACATTTTCCCTTAGGTCCAGTGAGGAAACAAAAGAAAAATACCCTTACGACTTTGAGCTTCGTATATCCTATGTGCTGACTGAAAATAGTGTGAAAGTAGTATGGCGTGTATTAAATACAGGAAAGGAAGATATGTTCTTTTCCATAGGTGCCCATCCTGCCTTCAATGCTACCTTTGAGGACTCCTATCTGGTGATTGAAAGTAAGGGACAGCTCTTGAAAAGCTTTGATAATACTGTATTTGGCGCAGGAGTGCTGACCGCAGTGCACAGAGATGTGGAGCTTCCTGATGGGAAGCTTCATTATACAGAGCATACTTTTGATGGAGATGCCTATGTGCTGGAGAGCTGTCAGGCTGATGCAGTGACTCTTTTTGACAAGGGTGAGAAGAGGGTCAGAGTGGATTTTTCAGCACCGCTTCTGGGCTTGTGGGCGCCTGTAGGCAAGCCTGCACCATTTATGTGTATTGAGCCATGGTATGGCTGCGCAGATACGGAAGGCTTCTGCGGAGATATTTCTGAGAGAAAATGGGAGAATAGGCTGAAAGCGGGAGATG
>JAZUFN010000070.1:0-4216 GCA_045640725.1 Lachnospiraceae bacterium | reverse complement strand
GAATTTGGTTATGGTATCATTCCTCTGGCGGATGCCAATCAGGGTGGTGACCTTCTGGACAGAGTTATACTTATCAGAAGGCAGATTGCTTTGGAGTATGGCTGCGTAGTACCTACTATACGTATGAGAGATAATATTCAGCTGAATCCCAATCAGTATATTATAAAGATTAAAGGTATTCAGGTAAGTGACGGAGAGATTCTTTTTGACCATTATATGGCCATGAATCCCGGCTATGTAGAGGCAGAAATCACCGGTATCCCTACATTTGAGCCTTCCTTCCATTTGCCGGCTATATGGATTACAGAGAGTCAGAGAGAAAGAGCGGAATCTTTCGGTTATACAGTAGTAGATCCGCCTTCCATTATAGCTACTCATCTTACTGAGATTATTAAGCGTCATCTGGACGAGCTTCTTACCCGTCAGGATGTGCAGAATCTGGTTACCAATCTGCAGGAGAATAATTCTACTGTAGTGAACGAACTTATTCCTAAGCTGATGGGTATAGGTGAAGTCCAGAAAGTGCTTCAGAATATGCTTCGTGAAGGTATTTCCATAAGAGATTTGGTAACTATATTTGAGACACTGGCTGATTATTCGGCATCTACCAGGGATACGGATGTCTTAACGGAATATGTTCGCCAGTCTCCAAGTATCAAGAGATTTATATCCAATAAATACTTTCCGGATAACCAGTCTACTAATGTGGTTACTTTAGACCCCAAGGTAGAGCAGGATATTATGGGAGCAGTCAAGCAGACTGAGCAGGGTTCCTATATTGCCATGGATCCCGATAAAAATCAGAAGCTTATGCGTTCCGTTAAAACCGAAGCTGAAAAGCTGGAGAATCTGGGGTCCAATCCTATTATCATTACTTCTCCTATAGTAAGAATGTACTTTAAGAGACTTACCAAGGATTACTTCCCGGACCTGGTGGTTATATCTTATAATGAAATCGAATCAAATGTAGAATTACAATCAGTGGGGATGGTGACATACTGATATGCTTATAAAGAAATATACAGCCCAAACTGAACAGGAGGCTTTAGAAAAAGCTAAGGCAGAGCTGGGCAAGGATGTAATAATTACACATATTAGAACTATTAAGCCCAACGGCTTGTTTAAATTATTTAAAAAGCCGTCTGTTGAAGTGACTGCTTCAGTGGATGACAATCAGGTATATACTAAAAAGCCTGTAGCTACTGAGACTCCCGGCTCTGCTTTTTCCGCAAAGCTATATTCTCAAGCTGCGGGAGACTTTGTGCGTCAAAATAATTCTGCTATAAAAGATGGAGGAAGTTCATCTTCGGATAAGCCTTTTCCTATTGAGCAGGTACTGGATGGAATTCAGAATATGCTGGAAAAGCAGACAAAAGAATCCCTTCCGGTAGAAGCTCACAAGACTGCAATTCCTTCGGAAAAAGAAGATAAGCTGACTGAAAGCCCTGCGATGGCCTGTGTAAAGATGATTTATAACAAGCTTATTGCAAATGAAGTAGAAGAAGTTTATGCCAATAAGCTGATATCGGAGATCGAACAGTCATTAAGACCTGATTCTGATGTGAAAACCATTCTTTCCAATGTTTATCAAAAGCTTGTTCTTAAGATGGGGACGACCAAAACCATTGAGCTGGAAGAAGGAAAGACTAAATATATTTTCTTTATCGGACCGACAGGTGTAGGTAAAACTACTACCATAGCAAAGCTTGCATCATCGCTTAAATTCGGACTAAAGGCAAAGGTGGCTCTCTTCACTGCAGATACATACAGACTGGCAGCTGTAGAGCAGCTCAGTAATTATGCTTCCATTTTGAATTTGCCACTTAAAGTAATTTATTCCGATGCAGATATGAAGACTGCTGTTAATGACTTTACAGGCTATGACATAGTACTGGTAGATACAGCCGGTCGTTCTCTTAAAAACAGAGAACAAAGGGATGATATTGAAAAATTGCTGGCATCAGTACCTAAGGAAAATCGTGATATCTACCTGGTGCTTTCTGCCACTACAAAGTATAAAGATCTGGTAGCCATTACAGATGGTTATTCTGAGATATCCGATTATAATCTTATTTTTACAAAAGTGGATGAAACAGAATGTATCGGCAACATTTTGAATGTTAAGCTGTTAACCAATGCACCTCTTTCCTATATTGCCAATGGACAGAATGTGCCCAATGACATCCAGAAAATCAATCCTCAATCTATAGCTAAGCAGCTGTTAGGAGGTGTTGAATAATGGATCAGGCTTCAGAGCTCAGAAAATTAGTATCTCAGGCCGAAAGTAAGCCGGAAGCTAGAGTAATTACTGTTACTTCCGGTAAAGGCGGAGTAGGAAAAAGCAGTATTTCTCTTAATCTGGCTATACAAATGGCCAGAATGGGAAAAAGAATAGTGGTACTGGATGCGGATTTTGGTCTTGCTAATATAGAGGTCATGCTGGGAATAAGACCCAAGGCCAATCTGGCAGATCTTATGTTCAGAGGAAGAGAGCTGTCTGATATCATTACCGACGGACCCGAGGGGATAAAGTTTATTTCCGGAGGTTCCGGTATACAGGAGCTGGCTTCCATGAATAAAAGTCAGGTTATGTATCTTACCAAAAAATTGGTGGAGCTGGATGCTTATGCCGATATAATAATTATTGATACCGGTGCAGGTATTTCTGACAGTGTTTTGGAATTCGTGGCATCAGGGAATGAGGTACTCTTGGTGGCTACACCTGAGCCCACATCTATTACAGATGCTTATGCCTTGTTAAAGGCTTTAAATCAAAGCTCGGAATTTTCAAAGCAGAATACCAAAATCAAGCTTATCGCCAATAGAGTAAAAAACGAGGAAGAAGGACAGCTTCTTTATGAAAACATAAAGAATGTGGTAGATAAATTTTTAAATTTGGAACTTCTTTTTCTGGGAAGTATTCCGCAGGATGAACAGATATCAAAGGCTGTAATTAAACAAAAGCCTGTATCTATCTGTAATCCTCAGGCGCCTTCCGCTAAGGCTCTGGAAAAATTAGCCCATGAGCTTTTACCTGAGAATGCCAGCTCCGAAGAAAGCAGCGCCGGCATTTCCAGACTTTTCTCGAATCTTATCAGAAGCAGATTTAAGAAAAAATAACCGGAGATTTATATGGGTAAATACGTTATTGAAGACGGCAACAAAATATTGATGCAGCTGGTAAAAAGAGCCAATTCTTTATCCGGAAATTTAGATGTTACTTTTTATCAGAGTCAGCTGGTACAGATGCTGAACCAGTATGAGATGATTATTACAGTACCTATTTTTCAGGGGCATTTGATTCCACTGAGTCCCGGAGATATTTATCTTACTCAGTTCTATACATCTTCGGGATTTTATCAGGGAAAGTGTTCAGTGGTTTCTCTTTCCAAGGACGGCAATGTAGCTCTGGCAAAGATTAAAATCATTACTGCTTTGGAAAAATATCAGCGGCGACAGTATTTCCGTATGAACTGTCTTATACCCGTGGCTTATGCTAAGCTTACCGAAAGACAGCAGGAGCTTTATTCGGCTATGAAAATGTCCAAAAACGAGAGCCGTAAGAAAGAGCTTATGGAGACGATTAAAAAAACGGGGCTTAATTTTACTGACGGTACCATGCTGGATATATCCGGAGGTGGTCTCAGATTTAATTCATTTGAAAAATTTGAAAAAGATGATGTATTTTTAGTTATTCCCGATATACCAAAGCTTAAGGAAAATATACCGTTTTTCCTGGCTCAGATTGTTCTTGTAAGGCAGATTGGTTTTGATAATACCCAGTATGAGAACAAGATGAAATTCATCGAAATTTCCAATGAAGAAAGAGAACAGGTTATTACTTATATTTTTGCCGAGGAAAGGGCAAAAAGGCGGGTAAATTAAAGCTTATTTTATAGTTTTTATCTTTTAGAAAGGATATTTAGCAAAGCTTTAGAAGAGGCGGGTCATGGATAATAAAAATATAATGATTGTTGATGACTCTGCACTTATGAGAAGATTGGAGTCTGATATAATCTCTTCAGATGGTCGGTTCACCATAGCGAAAACATGTACAAACGGACTTGAAGCTTATGACGAAGTGATCAGAAATCCTTCAAAATACGATATCATTCTGATGGACATTTACATGCCGAAGATGACAGGCTTGGAATTCCTGGCCGCCATCCAAAAGCGTAACCTTAAAATCAGAGTCATTCTGATTTCCACGGCAGCT
>JAZUFN010000069.1:0-5155 GCA_045640725.1 Lachnospiraceae bacterium | reverse complement strand
TCCGCCGTGGTCACATCCTAATGCTATCATTTTAAAATCTCCTTTTGCATTTTATAAGTTGTCAATGAGAAACGTCCCCGTGACAAAAAATTGTCAGTGAGAAACGTCCCTCTGACACACTTGAGAGGTAATTAGTGAGAGTTGGCCTTGGATTGTGTAGCTGCCAAAGCCCTTGGGCATGATGAAGTGGTCGCCCTTCTTGACAGGCACACCTGCAAAAGTACCTTTTCCTTCGATGACTGAGAAAAGGCGATAGCTATCTTCCGGATCCAAGTCTGCTGTGCCTTCCAAATCCCACTTTTCCACCTCGTAGAACTTGCAGGACACCAGTGTCTGCATTTTGAGCTTATCTACCTTACAGCTTCTACCTGTGGCTACCATATCGGTATGAGGACAATTGATGACATCGATAGACTGGTCTATATGAAGCTGACGAGGCTTGCCATTCTGAAGTCTGCCATAGTCATAAAGACGATATGTAATATCGCTGCTCTGCTGTGTCTCCAGTATAAGGGTACCACGACGTATGGCGTGAACTGTCCCCGGCTCTATCTGGAAAAAATCACCTTTTTTGATAGGTCTGGGAGTAATAAGCTCATTCCAGCGTCCCTCATGAATCATGGATGCCAGCTCTTTTCGACTTTTGGCATTATGACCTACTATGATTGTAGCGTCCTCGTCGCAGTCTAATATGTACCAGCACTCAGTCTTACCAAGGCTGCCATTTTCGTGGATATAAGCATACTCATCATCAGGGTGAACCTGAATGGAAAGATCCGCTGCTGCATCAATAATCTTTACTAAAAGCGGAAACTTGGCCTTATTATCTCCAAAAAGCTCCTGGTGGTCACGATAAAGCTGAGAAAGCTTCATTCCATCATAACTTCCTCCGAGGATAGTGTCATCTCCATTTTCATGGGCAGAAATAGCCCAGCATTCTCCTGTATCATCACCGGGAATATCATATCCATACTCTTCCTTCATTCTTTTGCCGCCCCAAATCATCTGCTTGAAGACAGGCTTCATAAATAAAAGTTCCATATATTACCTCCAAATCTAATATACAATTAATACCACAAGTACTGTTGTAATTGCAAGCCTCACGTTTGAGTAAGTTGGTTTCAACGGTAATTGGATAAAATTCGCAAAAAAGCTCGCTTATCGCGAGCTTAAATTGCATTATATTATTCCAATCCCGGAGTGTCAGAAAGAAGAACAGTCTTTACAGCCTTACCCTCTGTCTCAAAAATGATAATCTCATTCTCTCCCTCTCTCAGAAGCGGACCGGGTATATAGAGCTTTCTCTGAGGTCCTATCTCCCAGAAACGGCCTAAAATAAACCCATTCAGGACAACTGTACCCTTACCAAATCCTGTAGTGTCAAGGAAAGTATCTGCCTTCTCATCCACATTAAAGGTAAATCTGTAGAAAGCAGCCTGATCATGGAGCTCAGCATGACCATCAAACGGTATACGGTCAAGATTGTCCATAGGAAGTGCATAATGCTCCCAATCATAGTGCTGGTGAGCATTGATAAGAACTGCCTGCTTAATACCCTTCTGCTGACGTTCCATCATGGCACCATAGTTTACACGGCCCATATTTTCCACCAGAATATCAAGTCTGTCACCTGTAAGCTTCTCAGGCAGCTGGCATTCTGACAAAAGCTCTCTGTCATAAAGTGTCAAAATCTCTTTTTCATCCAGATAGAACTTGGCTCTGTCATTTGCTTCCAGGAGTCTGAGCTTATTGATTTCTTTATCTCTAATGAGCTGTGACCTGTAAAGGATATAGCCGTATGACTGGCCGATTTTCTCCATAGTCACAGGATAGTGATTCTTAACAGGCTCTGAAATGTATGGCAAAGCATCAAAAAGTCTCATAGACTCTTTAAGCTCCACGCTACCATACTCTTTTCTCTTTATTTCGGTAGTGAACTTAACATCAGGTAGCTCTGTATACTTACCAATGATTTCACGGAAGATATTGTACTTCTCAGTAATCTGACCATCTTCCGTAAGCAGAGCGTCATAATCGTAAGAAGTAACATCCGGAGTAAGAACATCGTAATAGTTACTACCATTCATGAAGCCCCAGTTGGTACCACCAATAACCAGATAGATATTTATGCTACCTTCAGATAAAATCTCGTCTAAATCCTTTGCGTGCTCATAAGGGTCGCCTCTATGGTGTTCCTTATCGCCCCAGGCATCAAACCAGCCTACCCAGAATTCCATGCACATAAGTGGCTTATTGCCTATCTTTTTACGTAAAATGCCAAATTGTTCATGGCCCTTTGAACCAAAGTTGGCTGACTGAAGGACTCCCGGAATCTCACCACAGGAAAGATAGTCATCCCATGGCCCATCAGAGCTGATAAAAGGTACATCCACTCCACATTCAGTCATAAGATCTCTCATAGCCACCAGGTATGAAGTATCTTCACCATACGCGCCATATTCATTCTCCACCTGGAACATAATAATAGGACCGCCATGGGTTACCTGAAGAGGTGTAAGTATCTTAAAAAGCTCATGATAATATTCACGTACATGCTTCATATAAGGCTCATAATTGGACCTTAAATGCATATTGTAATCTGCTATAAGCCAGGCCGGCAGCCCCCCAAGCTCCCATTCTGCACAAATATATGGTGAAGGACGTACTATAACATATAGACCCAATTCCTGAGCCAATCTGATAAATTTACCCAGATCTGCCATCCCCGAGAAATTAAATTCTCCCTTTTTGGGCTCGTGGACATTCCATGCTACGTATGTCTCAACACAGTTACATCCAAGTGCTTTAATTTTTTCCAGTCTGTCTCTCCAGTATTCCGGCACTACCCTGAAGTAATGCATACCTCCGGAAATCAGTTTGATTTTTTTACCATTGAGGATAAAATCCTCTCCGATTTCAAATTTTTCCATAACTTTAATCCTTGTTGTTTACTTCATATATCTCAAATCTTTGCTGAATTTGAGTCATTGGTGCGGACAGGTCCGCAGCTCTTTCTCTTCTTAAAAATATAGTGGATAAGGCTGGTCTTACTAAAGTCACGAGGCATACGCTCCTGTTCATTAAATAAATCAACAGCTGCATAACCAATATATTTCGTAGGAATCTTTACGGTAGAAAGAGGCGGTGCCATGTACTTCGCATTTGGCTGGTCATTAAAAGATACTACACTGATATCTTCAGGTATTCTAAGACCTGCTTCTGCTATAGCACGATAAGCACCTATGGCCAGATTATCAGAAGATGCAAAAATAGCTGTAGGTATCTCTCCTGCTGCCAGTTTCTGTGCAACAAACTTATAAGCACCTCTGATGGAATAAGGTCCGATATCCCATACCTTCTTCACATCATAAAGCTCTTTTTTCCTCATAAAGTTCTCATAAGCAATAGCTCTTGCATCCTCGAAATTTTCCCAATTGGTCTCGGGATCGTAGACGCGTCCGCCAAGATGTACAATATCTCTGTGCCCCAGCTCATAGAGGTAAGCCATTACCTCACGTGCTGCAGCCCCGATATCGGAAGAAGCATGGTCAAATTCTGAAGGATCCAAATCGTTATCTACGATTATTATTTTTTCGCATCTTTCTTTGAGCTGGTCTGTAAACTCCTTCTGGAAACGTCCCAGCATTATGATACATGACTCATTTCCCGTAAGATCTGAAAGCTTGCCTGCATTTACAGTATGGCAGCTATAGCCATATTCTTTAGCTCTTTCTTCTATAGCCAGACGCAGAGATAAGTAGTAAGGGTCTTCTATTTCTTCCTCGTAATTGTACCAATATACAATGGCGATATCCTTAACTTCCTCCTGCACCTTGTTGTCAGCATGCTCTTTTCTGGCTTTTCTGGGCACATAATCCAAGGCCTCGGCAACATTAAATATATTAATTCTTGTTTCGTCCGATACACTTAATGTATCATCCATATTTAGCACTCGTGATACAGTAGTTACTGATACACCTGCTTTTTCAGCTATTTCTCTGATTGTTGCCATAATGCGACCTTTCTATTCTGCGGATTTTGTCCTATTATTTTATTTTGCTGTCAATCTGATAGTAACAATAGACTGACCTTCTATGGAAAAAGCAGTTTTCTCTGTGAAGTCGCCACTTGCTGTGCACTGAAGATCCTTTTCTTCATTTGTTGTGAAAATCTCGTAGGAATTATACTTATTTTCAGTGCCTAAGTCTAATCTGAAAGTCTTTGCATCTTCCTCATTTTTAAGAACAATAATAAGTTCCTTCTGTCCCTTATCATTGGTGCCCTTAAATGCAACATTACCTATATTTTTAAGGTCAGCTGCTCCGAGCTCAGCTTCAACTCTTACATATCCCGGTCTGATAAACTTTGTGAAATTACCATATCCCCAAAGTCTCTTATTGGCACGGTATGCCTGTTTAGCTTCTGATACATGGATGAGACCATCTCGATAGCCCCCCGGAGAAACTGCTACCCAGTACTGCCAAGACACAGCATCCATAATATTTAAGTCTTCAAGTATCTCATCAGCCATATTAAAAGCTGAATCCATGGTGTAGTCACTGCCATTAACCATTTCGCACCACTCACTCATAGATACTTTAAGCTCCGGAAATCTTCCATTCAACCACTTTATAAAGCCCTGCTTCATTGTAGCATCAGACCAATATGAATGACAATCTATAGTAGTAAAATAATTCTTAAGAATTGATGACTTCATAATGGCATCAATCATATAACGTGTATCAGTATTCCAGTCACCGCTTTCAGGTGCGGAAATGCGGATACCTTCAAGATCAGGACGTCCGGAAATAGTAGTAACAAAGCTCTCAAGAATCTTCACCATGTTATCGTTGTCCAGGTGCATGCCCTCCTGATTGCCGGGCAGCCACTCCCACTGAGGCTCATTGATAGGTGAAATCTCTACAACAGGAATACCCTCATTCTTAAAATGAAGAGCTACATCAAATACATACTTTTTCCAAGCCTCATAATTCTTAGGATCAATATTGGTCTTGGAATTCTTATCGGACTGAGCAAGACCATTCTTGGTAAGTCTCTGAAGAGGTGAATTGCAGAACATAATAATATTCATCTCATCTCCGCCCAGCTCAGCTGCCTTACGCATAAACCATACTGCATTGGCATCTTTACTCCA
>JAZUFN010000068.1:0-6679 GCA_045640725.1 Lachnospiraceae bacterium | reverse complement strand
CCGCTTGGCCTCCGACTTCTTAAAGTTAAAAAATGCCATATAAGCCTTTACCATAATAGCCATGACAAGAACAATAATACTTATGATACCGTATTCAGTCTCAGCAGGGTGAATTATCTTTTCCAAGGATTCTCTTCCCAGCTCGAAACCCATCAAAAGTATAATGAAAGCCACCACCATGGCAGCCACATATTCCATACGCCCATGCCCATAGGGGTGCTCTTTATCCGGCTTCTGCCCCGACAGCCTAAAGCCCACCAGTGTGGTAATGGAAGAACCTGCATCGGAAAGATTGTTCATCGCATCCGCAATAATAGAAAGCGATGCCGCCATAATCCCCACCGTAAGCTTACATACCACCAGAAAAATATTCAAAATAATACCGGAAACTCCACAGGCCTCTCCAATTTTCAGTCTGGCCTCAGTCTCATTTTTAGCGTTTTTTGTAAAAAGCTTAATTAATAATCCCGCCATGACTCCCTCCTAATCTATAAAAGGTGTCTCATGATTATAACATATTTATTATATTGACTAAAGTATTTTTTGTATTTATACTCTTTTTGAACGGACTTAGAATAGTAACTATGAATCGTTTACATTAAGGAGCAAGCACTATGAGAAGTATATTGTCAAAGCTGGTGGTCTACAAGGATTTGGGACACGATTCAATCGTCTCTCGTTTGGCCGATATAGTGTATAGGGTAGAGCAAACCGAATATGAAATTGATGAGGCCTTGGAAGAGCTAAGCTCTCTGACCCATGAATTTTTGCAGATGGCTACTGAATATGGCTATGATGGCAATCTCTGGCATAATCATCTGGCTTACCTTATTGCCAATTCTGAGACTCCCTTTGCCCATGTATGTGAAATGAACGGGGCTCCTGTAGGCTCTGTTACCATTTTGGCCAAGCACGATTTGCAGCTTATCAGTAAGCTCTTTAATTATGACTTTAAAAAGCTTTCCGATGGCCTGTCCACCAATATCCCCGGCATTCTCTGCTCCTATTCCTCTGTGCACAAAGATAAAAAGACCTACAATCACAGAGTAAGCAGTGCCGTCAGAGAGCTGGCAGATAAGCTTAGGACTGTCTCTGATGCCCCCGATAAAATGTTTGACGTGGTCACAGATTTTTATAAATGTCACGGCGTAGGTCTTTTGGGATTAAATGCTGCTTTCCGCCTCAACAATACCGGCACTTTCTGTCTGAATCCCATTACCAATATCAAAGAAGTAGAATTCGCAGATATTATCGGCTATGAAGCTCAAAAGTCCCTGCTTATCGAAAATACCAAGGCTTTCGTGGAAGGCCGCCCTGCCAACAATGTGCTCCTTTACGGAGATGCCGGCACTGGCAAATCCACCAGTATCAAGGCTGTTCTTAATGAATTTTACCCTCAGGGTCTTCGAATGATTGAGATATACAAGCATCAGTTTTCTCAGTTGCCTGAGCTTATATCTATGATAAAAAACAGGAATTATCGATTTATCATCTACATGGATGACTTATCTTTTGAAGAATTTGAGATTGAATATAAGTATTTAAAGGCAGTAATAGAAGGCGGCCTGGAAAATAAGCCGGAAAATGTGCTGATTTATGCCACCTCCAATCGTCGTCACCTTATCAGGGAGACTTGGTCTGACAGAAGTGATATGGATGACGAGCTGCATCGCTCAGATACTATGCAGGAAAAGCTGTCACTGGTAGCCCGCTTCGGTCTGTCCATAGGCTTTTACGCTCCGGGACAAAACGATTATTACACGATTGTACGTGGTCTGGCTGCCCGCCATCCGGAGATCACACTTACTCAAAACGAGCTTCTTCAGAAGGCTTCTGCCTGGGAGCTGTCCCATGGCGGCCGTTCCGGCAGAACTGCAGAGCAGTTTATCAATACCCTTCTGCAATAATATATCCCAATCTATTGTTACTGTCTATATGACATAAATTATGCTTTTTCTGTGTAGCTGCCCAGATATTTAAACTCCGTGCAATCATCCTCCAGCTGACAAATCAAGTCTGTAAACTGCTTGGAGTAAACGGATGTATCCAAATCAAAATAGAACATATATTCAAAGTCACGATCCTGAAGAGGTCGGCTTTCAAGCTTGGTCAGATTGATACCCAGCGCATCAAATTTGGCCAGTGTTCTGAAAAGCTCGCCGGGACGATTCTTCAGCACCAGCATAAGGCTGGTACGATCAGCTCCGGGATAAATCTCAAGATTCTTGGATATACAGATAAATCTGGTATAATTATTGTCCTTGTCCTGCACTCCTGCCTTCAGTATCTTCAGGTCATAAAGTGTAGCACAGTTAATGGAAGAAATAGCCGCAATATCGTTGCGGTCTGATTCCGCTACCATCTTGGCAGCTGTAGCGGTATTTGCTACCTTTGTGAGCTTGACTCCTCTCATGGTGTCCAGAAATGCCTGACACTGCTCAATTCCCTGCTCGTGAGAAAAAATTTCTTTTATATCCTTAAGTTCAACTCCCTTTTTGGTAAGAAGAGAATGATTAATCTTAAGTCGGGTAGTCCTAACAATCTTAAAATTGTGACTAACCATCAAGTCATAAATCTGTCTGATAGAACCTGTAGTGGAATTTTCGATAGGTAAAATGCCATACTGACAAATCCCGTTCTCAATACTGGCACATACCTTCTCCCACTTGTCATAGTAGCGAATGGTGGGATTCTTGAAAAACTTATCACAAGCCTGTTGCTGGTAAGCTCCCTCCACTCCCTGTACTGCTACCGTACAGGTGTCAGGAAATTCTTTATTTGTATTATCTTCAATTGCTTTTTGAATCTCTTCGTATAGTGTCATTTTGTCTCCCTGATGCAAACATCTTTTAATTTTCTCCCACTCCCTCCGGAACAGCTACTCCGGATACGCCTGCAATATATATCCTGTACCAAACAAGAAATACATATATAGTCCAAATACGTCTGGAATTGTCAGCTTTACCGGCTCTGTGATCCTCAAGCAGCTTAACTATACCCTCAGTATCAAACATTTCCTTGGCATAATCAGACAGGAATTCTTCTTTAACACGATTGTAGTATTTTTCTTCCTTCAGCCATACACGAATAGGTACCGGGAATCCCAGCTTTTTCTTATTGGCAGTAGCAGCGGGCATATGCTTTTTCGCTGCTATCCTAAAGGCTCTCTTGGTAGCTTCATCGTTTACCCTATAGGAAATGGGCATGTTTTTTGTATAATTAAATACATTTATATCCAGGAAAGGTACTCTGGACTCAAGGCTGTGAGCCATACTCATTTTATCAGCCTTAAGTAAAATATCACCCTGGAGCCAGAAATTTATATCTATGTACTGCATCTTTGCAATATCGCTAAGGCCCTCACAAGCATCATAATATGGCTTTACCAGCTCATAAGGAGTAACATGGGTCAGGCCGGTCTTAAGTAATGCCTCTCGCTCAGCTACAGTAAACATATTGGCGTTGCCTATGAAACGCTCAGATACGTCCTTACTGCCACGGATAATAAAGCTGCGTCCACGGAAATAAGGCATATTTTTAACTACGCCTGCCATACCTTTTCTTAAAAATTTGGGCAGCTTCTGATATTTTTCCAGAGAAATAGGCTCATGATAGATATTATATCCGCCGAAAAACTCATCAGCTCCCTCACCTGACAGTACTACCTTGACCTTTTCAGCCGCCAGCTTATCTACAAAGAAAAGGGCTACACAGGCCGGATCTGCCAATGGCTCATCCATATAATACATAACCTGGGGAATAGAGTCGAAATATTCATCTCCTGTTATATTTTTGCTGTAATTTTTTTTGGAAAGCTCTGCTGTTAAGCTCTCAGCATAGCCTATTTCGTTGTACTTGCTGTTTTTGTCCAGAAAGCCTACAGTAAAAGTCTTATTACCAGGGAACTCTGACACCACATAGCTGCTGTCTACGCCGGATGAAAGCAGGGATCCTACCTCTACATCTGCAATCATGTGTGCATCCACGGTCTCATGCACCAGAGCCTCGATATCAGATACTGTCTTATCCAGAGTCACTGAAGACTCCTCAGCCGGTGTCATCTTTGGATCAAAGTAGCGTACAATCTCCAGCCTGCCCTTTTTATAGGTCATATAGTGACCTGCCTGCAGTCTGAAAATCCCCTTGAAAAAAGTCTCCGGCAGAACTGAATACTGGAAAGACATATACTGCTCAAGAGCAGCATGATTCAGGGTACGAGGTACTCCGGGAAAGCCCAAAATAGCCTTAATCTCTGAGCCGAAAATTAATCCGCGCTCGGTGGGCATATAATAGAAAGGCTTGATACCAAACCAGTCACGGGCGCAGAACACTGTATTGTCTCTCATATCATAAATGGTAAATGCAAACATACCTCTCAAATGCTTTACCACTTCATATCCATACTCTTCATAGCCATGAATAATGCACTCTGTGTCACAGTTGTTGGCAAAAGTATGTCCCTTGGCAATAAGCTCCTTACGGATCTCCAAATGGTTATAAATCTCACCATTGTAAACGATGGCAATGGTATGATCCTCGTTAAACATGGGCTGAGATCCATTATCAAGGTCAATAATAGAGAGACGTCTGAAGCCCAGTGCAGCATTTTCACATATAAACTCGCCGGCCTGATCCGGGCCGCGATGCTCAATAAGCTTGCTCATATTCTTTAAAATACTGCGCTTTTCCTCTTCACTTTTTTCGCTATATCCAATAAATCCGGTAAAACCGCACATAAAAAAAGTCCTTTCATCGGTAAAATAAAATCTTCCCCATAATAGGACTATTCTAATACAGTTTGACCTATTTTTCAAACAGTTTTTTACTTAGCGTTTTTATTCACCCAGTCCACCATAGTTTTTATGGCCTTGGGCCTGTTCTTATAAAAATCCTTGATGCACTTGGCGCTGGCATAGCCGCCTTTCATGGCCTCGTCACTGCTGCCGGTACCGGGATAACGCAGGAAAAACTGATTATATAAAGGCCCGTAGCCCTTTTCATATTTTTCCATAAGAGTATTTAGTCTATCAGTGGAAAAAACAGTATCACTGCAGGACATAAGCGCATCGTTGAACTTGTTTTTAAAGTCCTGATTAGTCATAAGATATGCAAACATAAGAACTACCGGATTATCTGTCCACATATCCAGAAGCCCTTTGGCCTTATAATTGGCTTCTTTTATAGTGTTGGCTCCTGCTTCTCCGGCGCCCTGTACTCCGCCAAAATCCAGGTCCAAAAGGGCCAGCCTCCACCTGCCGTCCGTATATTCGTTTTTATCAGAGATATTGGCAGACCGCCATATCACCCAATTTTTCCCGGGCCAGTCCCATTTATTATTGATAAATATCTGCCCTACAAAATAATCCAGTACCGAGTCGGGATCCACCAGTCTGCAGAAAGCATCGTAATCAGCTGAGTCCTTAAGATTTGAATGACTGGCGTAAAAATTCTTAAGATCATATAGAAAATACCCTTCGTCAGTTACACCTTCCGGTAGTTTTCCCTGATCCAGCTTCCAGCCCTCTGCATACTTTTCCGCATCTCCTTTATAAATAACTACATCTTCCTTGGGCAATTTATAATGATCATTAAAGTAGTCGTCTGTATAGTCTTCCTCCAGCACATAAAGGCCAAAATACTCACCGTTAATGTATACTACGCAAGGCCTGCTGCTCTGAGTAGCCAAATTCATGTCTCTCATGGCTTCCTGCCAGAAAGCGTCATTAAATTTGGCATTAAAGGTGGTATTTCCGCCGGCTCTCAGCACCAGTGTTTTAAAGGAGTCTATAGTTTTTCCGTTGATATTCCTGCAATCTGCTCCGAACACCGGGTACTTGAACTTGCTTTCACCATACTCGCTTCTGGCATAAAGTCTCAGTCCTTTTTGCAGGTCAGACCTGGAGTAATTGCCTTGAATACGGATGCCGCACTCCTGAGATAATACAGTCTTTACACCACTCTCATCCACCTCCAGCATTTCCATATAAATGGGCTTCTCGTACTCCTTGCCCTTCATAAAATAATTAGCGTCCAGTTTTCTGGCATCCTCGGGAGTAGCATGTGGTTTTTTATTTATAAGCACTTTCCAATTGTAGTCAAATCTCCCACCCTTCATATATATACCGTTTTTTTCATTAAAGAGATCGTCATAATTGACACTGAGAGAAATGACACAAAGGGGCTGTCTATACCCTTCTGCGCTTTCTTTGATGCCTTCTATATGTCCCGACATATCTCCTATGAAGTAGGTATGGCTCTCTTCAGGGCCGTAGCTTCCATCAGGATACTTTATCACTGCTCTGACCACCGTGGCCTTATCCACATTTTCCTTGGACGGAAGCTGGATATTGCTGACAAAAACCCCGTTTCGCACCTCTGAAAAGGTAACTGCATATTTGGCGGTATCAATGGCTGCTATTACATTTTCTGCTTCGATTTTGTCACTGATAGTAATCGCATTATCGTAAAGCATAGCAGTAGTGCTTATTTTAGGATCTGAGCCGTCAGTAGTGTAATATATTTCTCCGGCTTTTTCTCCGGTAAGTGTCAGACTGAACGCCTGTTCATAAGCACCGGAAGAGGCCGAAAAGATAATATCCCCTTTAGTACTCAATGCTTCCAAATCCCTTACTAAAAGTCTGGTCGGAGTGGGTGTAGCAGTATAATCCGGCTTTTTTGT
>JAZUFN010000067.1:0-9935 GCA_045640725.1 Lachnospiraceae bacterium | reverse complement strand
AGCCTTGAGGGTAGCCAGATAGCTGCCGGCGCAGTCAAATCTTGTATTTGCCTTGTTGTTGTAATTCCAGGAAAAAAGTGTATTGCTAATACCATCTATGCAAAGACTGCTAACATCCTTTTTCTCCAGACCTGTAAGCAGATTAGCAATAACAATATCAGACCTCTCCGGAGTCAGGTACATCATTTCCTTGTACACGTCCTTGTAGGTATTTTTTACATATTTACGCTTGTTTATCTTCTTAACGATATTGAAGGTAGCATTATTCTCACTGGGGTTAATGAGGAGAGCATCATCGTAGAGATAGAACTCTATGCCATTTTCCCTGCACTCCTTCATAAGCTTTGTCAGGTCACCTGTGCCGCCTATATTGCTGTCAGCCTTATAATCAAGCACCGGATAATTTAATAGACCGCCCTTCTGCCAGCCTTTATAAACTGAGAAAATATCCGTAACGCCAGCTTCCTTAAGGTCCTTGTAAATAGCTTTTATATCATCCACAGTAGTCATTGTGACTGCCTGTGTACCTATAACAAAGCTCTTTCTGTCTGTGCCCAGGAAATCAATTCTGGTATTGTAGGCTGTGTCCAAAGGCTTAAGTGTACCATTGTCTATAAGGTAATCTCTGTAGGCATTGGCCATACCTGCATAATCAGCCTTTTCCTCAGTCAGGAAAATAAATCTGATCTGAAGGTCGGAATGGCTTCTGTCTGCCTCTGACAGCTTAAAGGAACCGGAAGTGGAATTATTGGAAGTAGGCTGTGTATAAAGCTTTCTCTCAATAAATTTCGCATATGCTCTGTTGTAATCAACAGAAGCACCGTTGGGCCATGCTTCGATATTGGCTCTCATGGCACCCTTTTCAATAATGGCAAGATAGGCCATCTTGTCACCGGTATGAGCAATACCATACACCGGAGCAATAACCTTTTCTGCCTTGTTTACTATCTCATATTTGTCCCAAAGAAGGGTAGACACATTGGACTCATCAAAGCCTATGTCCTTGCCGAATACCATGGATGAGTAACCGCTCTGATACTTACCCTCTTTATTGTCCAGATAAATAAGGGCTCCGTTACCATCAGGAATGAACATATATCCTTCCTTGGTATCCATATAGGAAGTACCCATATATGGATAAATACAAATGGTACCTATCTGGTAATCCTTGCCGTCTTCCTTTATGGAATCATCAGGCACACAGGCTACTACGCCGTCACGGCCCAGAGTAACATTAAGGGTCATACCCAGCTTGTACTTGGTCCAGTAAACAGTAGCGGAAAAGCCATCCTTGGTCTTATTAATCTTCTTTGTAACTGTATCCATTATGAGATCAGCCTGCTTGGTATCTGAACTTTTATTGATAAGTGTAAGTAAGAGTCCTGACTTCATGGCTGCATACCAGGTCTTGTTACTCTTACCATCATCATAGCTGATGGCTGACTCCATGTAGCTGCCGTTTGTCTTGTTCTCTACCACTATAGACAGGTCATTTTCATCCAGATAGAGTCTGAAATTATCATTCTCTGCTATAAGGCTGTGGTCGTTAATGGTTTTACTTGTATCTATTTTGGAAAGAGGATAATTATTGGATGTATCCACCTCTTTCACTGCTGCATAAAGGTCTGCATTCCCTTTTGCCACATATCTGCCGTTTTCAATAACGAAACGAATCGCTATAACAGCCAGGGTAATCACTACTGCGGCACAGATGGCAAGGATGATGAAAATCTTAAGTTTTTTCTTATTTGTTGCCAATCTTGTACACCACCTCTCCTACCACTGACTGGATGAAATCAAATACCTGAGACCAAAGAACATAAATGATGAAGCCCAGGAGGCAGGCAATTACGATGGTGAAAACAGTAAGTAAAATGATTTTTACCGTCTCTCCTATTTTGTAATTGTTGATTTCCTTAACTGCCATAAATACCAAAACCGCAATCCATACATACATAACAATTCTGGCAATCTCTACAAAGAAAATTTCATTTTCCGTAACCACATGGGAAAGGATGAAAATTACAGGTGTAAATACCAGGTATGGTGCAAAGGCATAAATAAAGGATGAATAAATATGCCTGAATTTGCCTTCACCGTCGTTAATGGTACAAATCAGATAATTACAGCTTACGATAAGTATCAGGGCTATTAAGATAAGTCCTATATCGGAAGCCACTTCATACTCCCCTTCTCTTACTGTTTTTACGAAGAAACCGCAGAAGTATTTGTTAATAATGTAGAAGAGAACGCCTACCACCAGAATAATATTGGCACTTAAAAGCGATACCTTTTTCTGGAATTTAATACCGTAAGCTCCGTCTACAGGATGCCTCATAAAGAAGAACATGTATTGTATTTCTTTAATCAGCTTTTTATCAAAGAGTCCTGCCATGGCCTTTTTAGGTGCTGCCAGGATGCCCTTCTTTTTATCCAGTACGCTGATACCCTTTATCAGGGCAAAAACAGCAATAAGGACAATGAATACTGTTGCCAGATTTTTCTTAAGCCAGTTATTTCTTATCTCCCAGTAAGCATTGGAATAGCCCTTGGTGTCCTTAGCCAGCTTTGCATATTTAAGAGCTCCTGCGTAGTCACCTTCTTTATAAAGGGCCTTTCCCATAGCCATATTGGCATAGTCGAAAAGATTGTTCATCTTAAGGACCTGAGCCAGAGGCTCCTTACTTTCTGTATATCTTCCCTTGGAAAAAAGGAAAAGGGCATCGTGGAGATAATTTGTAAATTCTGTAGGCTCGAATACCTGTATCTGAGCCTTATCAGCGTCCAAGAGATAAATTCTGTCTCTGCTGTCCACCTGAATAGCTTCTACCTTGGTGGAAAGACCTATTCTCATATCTCCGTCATCACTGCCGCCAAATACGAAAAGCAGCTCGCCTTCGTTGTTGTATTCGTAGATATATCCCATCTGAGAAGCCACAAATACGTTGTCATGATTACCTACAGCTACTGCCGCCGGTATCTCATCATTGGAATCCGGATTAATCATGTTAATACCGGCGATATTAAGCCATTTGAGGGTTTCCTTGTGCTCACCTCTGGTAACCGTATAAATAAGTCCCTTGTCATCAATGGCCATATTGTCCGGAGTAGCAGGAATGTTGCCCTGCATCTTTGCCCTCTGGGCATCAGTAAGAATAGCTCTCCAGATTATGTTCCAGATAGATGCATTGGTACTGTTGGTACCGAAGTAGCCCAGAAAAGTACCATTATTTACAGGACTGATCTGTACAATACCATTGGTGTTGGACTCACAGATAACATAGATAGTGCCGGAGTCATTAGCTACCACCTTTAAGGGCAGGAAGTCCTGATTGTCACCGTAAAGTGGCTCTGAAGGCTTGCCATAGCTATTTATCAGCTGTCCGTTTTTATCAAATACCAGCACCTTGCGGGCATCTCTGTCTGCAACGTAGCAGGTCCTGTCTTCCGTAACAAACATACCTCTGGGAGAGTTCAGCACCTCTTCTCCAAAGGAAGAAATATAATTGCCTTCGGTATCTGCTACAACTACTCTCTTATTACCACTGTCCAGTACATACATGGTACCGTCTGACAGAATGGTAAAATCCTTGGGATTTTTAAAGGTAAGCTCACCTATTTTAGTAATAGTTTTGTATGGCAGATATGCTGTCTGTGTCTCAATAACCGAGCCATAGCCATCCAGAGTATAAGTCTTATAAGGAGCATCAGCCTTAACGGTATAGCTCTCAGAAAGGGCCAGAAAAGCCAGGATTGCCACAGATATGTAAACTATTATATTTTTTAGTTTCATAAACTCCTGTCCCCTTTTTACTTAATTCCTGAGTGAGCCATTGTATTCATAACCTGCTTCTGAAGAATGCAGAAAAGTACAAGGTTCGGTATAAACATAATGAGCGATGCCGCTGCTGCGATACCCTGACCTGCTACACTGTTATTGGTAGTGGTGGAAGTCAAAGTATTCATATAGAAAGCCAAGGATTTAAGGCTTTCATCATTGATATAGTAATTGGAAGCCTCCAGATTGGTCCATACCTGCTGGAATACTAAAATAGCAGCTGTTGCTATAGCAGGCTTAATCATGGGAAGCACGATTTTCAAATATACGTGGAATTCATTGGCTCCATCCATATATGCTGCCTCTATCAGAGAGTCAGGCACCTGATCCACAAACTGCTTTAAGAGGAAAAGTGAAACAGGCAATGGAATCAGAGGTAATATCATGGCTGAGTAATGATCTGTAAGTCCAAGGATATCAACTATCAGGTATCTGGGAATCATAACAGATACAGGCACAAACATAAGTGCCAGCTGATTAATCTGGAACATGGCATTTCTGCCCTTGTACTTAAGCTTTGATAAAGCATAAGCACAAGAAGTGGAGAAGAATAATGAACAGAAAATTACTACTGCTGTTACCAATAAACTGTTAAATACATATTTACTTAAAGGAATACCTGCTGACTGGGAGGCTTTAAAAAGCTTTCTGAAATTGTCCAGTGTAGGATGCAGGGTAATAAACTTGGGTGGGAAAGCGAAAAGCTCTTCCATAGGCTTGAATGCGTGGAAAAAGATAAACACGATAGGCAAGCCTGTAAGTATAACAAGGGGAATAACAAAAATGTAGAATTTAATCTGACTCTTATCGAATTTGTCAGGATTTATTCTATGGCCTCTGTATGCTGACATATTTTCCCCCTTTCCTAGTCTTCACCGAAAAGCTTTTTGCTTAAGGTGGAGAATATCTGTACAATGAGAAGCAGTACTACTGAAACCGCTGCTGCGTAACCCATTTCAAATCTGATGAAACCATAGTCTTCAATGTGGTTGACTATGAGCTGAGCTGAATAGCCCGGTGTAGGATTGCCGGCCAGAAGGGCTGAAATGGTACCGTTCTGGAATGCTCCTACTATGGTCATAACCGCTGCGAAAAGCATCTGAGGCTTCATGGAAGGAATAGTGATGTATATCATTTCCTGGAAGCGGTTATGAACGCCATCAATGGCTGCTGCTTCGTAAAGTGTCTCATCCACATTCAGAAGACCTGCCAAAATGGAGAGGAAGCCTACGCCCATGCTGGACCAAAGTCCGATTATAATAACTATGGGAAGCAGGTACTTGGAACTGGACAGCCAGATAATAGGCTCATTTATAATGCCCAGATTCATAAGCCAGCTGTTGATATATCCTGTCTGATCACCTGTAAAAAGAATTTTCCAAAGGACTGCCATGGCAACACCTGTGGTCATACTGGGTGAATAAAGGATAAGGGCAAATACTGTTCTGGGGCCTTTGGTCATATTGGCCAGAGCCCAGGCCAGAAGGAAGGAAAGAACATATCCTCCTACACCTACGATCAGGGCGTACTTAACTGTATTTGGTAAAACATACTTCATAAATACGTCATCACTGGTAATAAGATTAATATAATTTAAAAATCCTACAAACCTGGGAAACTGAATAGTATTAAAATTGGTAAAGGAAAGGACTACAGCTATGATTACCGGCGCCAGGATAAAAAAGGCAAACAGTATCATGTAGGGCGCGGAAAACACATATCCCATTGCATTAAATTGTGATTTTCTCGCTACTCGCGAATAGTGCTTTTTCATAACTACAAATCTCCTTTAACCCCTAAAGGTAATTACTGTCTGTTAAGTATTTCTCTAACTTTTTCCACATTAGGCACCTGGTACTCTTTAATGGTATTTCCCAAATTGTCTGTGTAACCGAATTCGGCCAGCTTTCTTTCTGTCTCGCGATTAACGGTTTTTACGACTTCATCCAGTCTGGATCTTAATATGTCACCGTTTACCACTATATCGTTGAAAGCATTACTGAGCTCACGCTCCAGCATATAGCCGCCCAAAAGTCTGGGTGCTTCAAGAATATTTTGTGCCTGTGAAAGGATTATTTCTTTATGCTTGGTAGGGAATGGCAGTCTCTGGAAGGCTTCGAGATTGGCTGTAGGCCAGATATATTCATCGCCGTACATAATCTGAAGCATCTGTCCGAATTCTGCCTGAGCATCTGCGCCGGACCACCATTTAAGGAATTCCCAGGCCTGCTGCTCTCTCTCATCGTTGGACTTGAACATAACTGAGCTTTCCGCTCCACCTGACATGTATCTGGATACTTCGCCGGTCTTCTCATCCTTAACTCCGGGAATCAGTGCTATCTCCCAGGAATTGGCGATCTCCGGTGCTGCATTGAGAATCAGGTTGTATGCATTGAAATCTGCTATACCTACCGGCAAGTCACCATTTCTGAAATGCTGGTAGAAATTAGGTACATCTACCGGCAGATTGTATAAGGTGAAAAGCTCTGTCAGTGTCTGGAAGCCCTTTACCGTAGCCTCACTGTCTACCATAAGGTCCATGGCTGTTTTGCCATAGAGGGAGCCACCATTCTGGAAAATCAAAGGTGTAACACCGTGGTAGTTTCTCATAGCCAGCATGGAGGCTGTCGGATAATAAACATTTAAGCCTCTCATCTGAAGGTCAGGAAGCATGGCGATAAGGTCGTCAATAGTATCAGGAGCTGTCATTCCCAGCTTCCCTAAAATATCAGTGCGGTAGAACATGACATAGAAATTCATGGTCTCAGGCAGTGATATAAAGGAATCTCCGATGATGGAAGGAACCAGAATACCATCGTCGTATCTGCTGAAAACTTCCTTGTAATCAGAGAACTTGGTCATATCCACCAGAGCCTCTCTGATACCCAGCTCGAAAGGAAAAGCATAATTGATACCGGTAGCAATATCAGGAGTATCTCCTGAAGCATTACTGAGCACCAGTTTATTTACATCTGTCATGATGGCCAGATCCACCTTGATGCCTGTGGCAGGGGTGAACTCATCATCAATCATTTTCTGCATTATCTCCACATACTGTCTGGGTCTGTTTACCCATACCTGAATATGTGAATCATCCGTATTGGCTACAGAGTAAGACTGACCAAAGAAGGAATTGAAAAATCTTACTATAGAAAGCCATAAGCCCTGGAAGAAGTTCAGCTTTTTAGGGAGCTTGGTCTCTTCCTGGCAAATATAGATACGGTCTAAGGAAATATTGTGCCTGTTAATCAGGTCTACAAAATTGGCTATCTGAGTATTGATGGAATTGACGCTGGTAGAAAGCTCATCTACTCTGTATATGATGTCATTGGGCTCTTCTGCCAGGGTCTTCAGCTGCTTGGCTGCTATTATAAGGTAAGCAAATGCTGCCACATCCTCAGCCTTTTTAACATCTACAAACTGAGTGGCTGTCTCGGCTATAGCATAAAGCTGATCCACCCAGCCGTTCAGCTTATCTTCAATATCAGGGATATATCTGGTGATCTTAAGGTCTCTGTACTTATCTTTATTGGTGCCGGCTACCTTTTTTACCTCCAGAGACAGGTCGTTGATGCCATTCATAATCACATCCACCTGCTCCAAAGCATCTCTCAAATTGGAAGCATTGAGGGTAACGGATATCTCGTGATCCCCCTCCTCCAGATATACGCTCAAGCGATTCTTATCGGCATCTTTAAGAATTTCGTTCTTAAATTTGCCGGTGTAATTCATGGAATAATTCTGAAAAGCCGTATTGGGTATCTGGCCATCGATTCTGTAATCCACAAATACAGGGAAGTCGTTTTTATCAGACTGTCTGTAATTAACTGCTATATTGTAGTAGCCGGACTTATCTACATGGAAGCTGTAGCCTACTGTCTGCCCTGCTTTGTCAAAGGAATCGGAATCCAAAAGGTTCAGCACCTTTTTAGAAGGTGATAAAGGCGATAAAGCTGAGTCAAACTCAAAGGTAGCATGAATGGAGGAATCGTTTCTGTAGGTGAATTCCTCACACTCTATGGTAATGAGAGCATCGCCCTCAGCCTTATTTGAGCCGGTATACTCAGCTACCTTTGTAGGAGCAGCTAATGTAATATCTCCCAGGTAAAAAGTGCCTTCATTAACAGTTATGTCAAAGGTGTGAGTACCTTTGGAAAGCTCTACTTTAAGAGGCTCTGAATATCTGTAGCTGGAATCGGATAAATATTTTTTCTCCCACTGCTGCACTTTATCAGGAAGAGTAACTATCTCATTGCCGTAGCGGTCCTTGTCGCTCTTATCCTTGGATGCCCAGCTGGTCTCAAAGCTAAGGCTTCTGGCTTCATAAAAGGGAATCTCCCCGTCTATCTCCAATGACATTTCAATAGGTAAAATAGAAGCATCATATGAAAAATAGCTAAAGCCTATGAAATACTGGGCTCTTTCCGGTACTTCCACAGAAATACTGATTTTGTCCCCGTGACGCAAGTCATACTGAGTACTGCTTACGGTAATCTCCTGTCCCTTATAGTCAGGCGCCTTGTAGCTCTTGCTCACTGTAGTGTAGCCTGTGGAAAGCCGGTCTGCATTGCCGGCGTTATCTGTAGTTGCAGCAGTCTTTTTCACTTCTTCTGCAGCACCCTTTGTAAAAACCGGTGCTGATGTAATTATGATTGCACCTGCCAGTGCAAGTGCCGTAAGCTTTTTTAAATAGCTATACTTCATAGCAACCCCTTTATTAATTACAGTTATGCTTCTACTACAAGATGAAGAACACTGCACTTTGGCATGTTAATCTTTATTCTGTCTCCTTCAACCCTGTAGTCGGTAAATACCTGAGTCTTAACCTTTTCAGGCTCCTCGAAGGTATTATGGTCATTGGTCTCTCCGCAGAGGATGGTAGCACTTACCTTACCGATAGCCTTATCTACTACAATGCTCTCTACCTCATAGCTGTCTGTAGCAGAGAGATTGGTAAGTGTAATGTGAATCTTTCCCTCTTTATCTCTGGAAACCGACTCTGTGAGATTAGGTACCTTATACTGATCCTCGATACCGATAGTCTCTGTCTCAATGGAGCTTTCCAAAAGCTCATTGTCCTGATGATACTTATACATATTGAATACATGATATGTAGGTGTCAGTATCATTTTCTCTCCCTCAGTCAGGATAACTGCCTGAAGCACATTAACCATCTGAGCGATATTGGCCATTTTTACTCTGTCACAATGCTTGTTGAAAATATTGAGATTGATACCGGCCACCAGAGCATCTCTCATGGTATTCTGCTGATAAAGGAATCCGGGATTGGTGCCGGGCTCGCAGTCGTACCAGGTACCCCACTCATCCACAATCATGCCCACCTTGTGTTCCTTATCATACTTATCCATAATGGCACCATGGTGCTCAATCAATTTTTCAATATAAAGTGTCTTACTAAGGGTCTGATACCAGGTCTTGTCATCAAAGCCGGTAGCAGGTCCCTTATGCTCCCATCCGCCCGGATGAGTATAATAGTGAAGGCTTAAGCCTTCCATAAATCCATGGACAAAATCAGGTGCTGCAAAACAGGTAGCCATAACCTTATCTGTCCAGTTGTAGTCATCTACATTGGCTCCGCAGCAAATCTTTTGGATGGGTCTTTCCCAGTTATATGTACGTACATATGTCTGATATCTTCTATACATATTGCCGTAGAACTCCGGTGTCATATTCCCGCCGCAGCCCCAGTTCTCATTACCTACGCCGAAGTAGTCTACTCTCCAGGGCTCTTCATGGCCGTTTTTCGCACGAAGGTCAGCCATAGGTGACACGCCTTCAAAGGTCATGTACTCTACCCACTCGCTCATCTCCTGAACGGTGCCTGAGCCCACATTACCGTTGATGTAGGTCTTACAGCCCAGCTGTATGCAAAGCTCCATGAACTCGTGTGTGCCAAAGCTGTTATCCTCGACTACGCCGCCCCAGTGAGTATTAATCATTTTCTTTCTGGTCTCCTTGGGTCCGATACCATCCTTCCAATGATACTCGTCTGCGAAGCATCCGCCCGGCCATCTTAATACAGGCAACTTCATTTCCTTAAGAGCATTAACAACGTCACATCTCATTCCGTTGACGT
>JAZUFN010000066.1:0-6095 GCA_045640725.1 Lachnospiraceae bacterium | reverse complement strand
GTCGCTAAGCCATTATAGTTCACGCTATCGCGTGAAGGCGCGGCCTTCAAACTCTTTCAGAGTTCTCCATCTATTTCACTTCGTTCAATAAAAGGAGATAAGAAAATATGACACTTAATGAGTTGAAAACAGGCTGCCATGGCCGTATAAAGACAGTAGGAGGCGATGGAGCCCTACGACAGCATTTCCTGGATATGGGACTCTTGCCGGGGGTAGAAGTCACTTTGGTAAAGCTGGCTCCAATGGGGGACCCCATGGAGCTTAGAGTACGGGATTATGAGCTGACGCTCAGAGTGGCCGATGCTCAAAATATAGAGATAGAAGCTATTTTAGAGCTTACAGATACTGAAAGAAAAGCAAAGGCTCCCTTTCCTTTGCCTCATCCCGGCTTTGGACAGGAGGGAATATATCACTCCAAAGAGCATGAGGAAAAGGTAGATAAGGACAGGCTACTTACCTTTGCACTGGTAGGCAATCAGAATTGTGGCAAGACCACGCTTTTTAACAGGCTTACCGGAGCCAATCAGCATGTGGGAAATTTTCCGGGAGTGACGGTAGACCGTAAGGATGGCGTCATCATAGGTTATCCTAATACAAGCATTACCGATTTGCCCGGCATCTATTCCATGTCTCCCTACACCAGTGAGGAAATAGTATCCAGAAATTTTGTCCTGAAGGACAAGCCTACAGCCATAATCAATATTATAGATGCTACAAACATTCACAGAAATTTGTATTTGACCATGCAGCTGCTGGAGACTCATATTCCTATGGTCGTGGCTATCAACATGATGGATGAGCTGACTGCCAATGGAGGAGCGGTGAACGTTAATGCCATGGAGGGTATGCTGGGAGTGCCTGTAGTGCCTATTTCCGCGGCCAAGAATCAGGGTATTAATGAATTGATAGAGCACGCTGTGCATATAGCCAAGTATAATGAAAGGCCTGTAGACCAGGACTTTTGTGATGAAAATGAACATGGTGGAGCCCTGCACAGGGCCATACATGGCGTGATACACTTAATAGAAGATCATGCCAAAAGAGCAGATATTCCGGTTAGATTTGCGGCATGTAAGGCCATCGAGGGAGATGAGCTGGTCATAAAGCAACTGGCACTGGATGACAATGAAAGCGACATGCTGGAGCATATCGTGGCTCAGATGGAAAAGGAAGGCGGACTGGACAGAAGCGCGGCAGTAGCAGCCATGAGATACGACTTTATTAATAAGGTATGTGATGCGACTGTTATAAGGCCTAAAGAAAGTAAGGAAAGGCAGAGAAGCGAAAGAATAGATAGGTTCCTTACCGGCAAATATACGGCTATTCCTGCCTTTATCGTGATTATGTGTCTGGTTTTTTTCCTGACCTTTAATGTCATCGGAGCTTTTTTGCAGGGCTTACTGGAAAGCGGTATCGGAGCCCTTACCGATCTGGTAGACCGAGGGCTGGATTCACTGAACGTCAATCCTGTCCTTCATAGCCTGGTGATAGAAGGTGTATTCCAGGGAGTGGGCTCGGTATTGAGCTTTTTACCTATTATTGTTACTCTGTTCTTTTTTCTGTCCATATTGGAGGACAGCGGATATATTGCAAGAGTTGCTTTCTTTATGGACAAGCTTCTTAGAAAAATCGGTCTTTCGGGACGTAGTATAGTACCATTACTTATAGGCTTTGGCTGTACAGTGCCGGCGGTTATGGCCACCCGTACCCTGCCATCTGCGCGTGACAGGAAAATGACTATTTTGCTGACGCCATTTATGTCATGTACAGCAAAGCTGCCTATTTACGTCTTTTTTGTAGATGCCTTTTTTGTAAAGTATAAAGCTCTTATTATGACCGGACTATATCTGCTGGGAATACTGGTAGGTATCGGCATGGCCAAGCTGTACAAAGCTACCAGGTTCAAGGGCGAGGCGGTACCTTTTGTTATGGAACTGCCAAATTATCGACTGCCTGCCCCCAAAAGTGTAGGACAGCTGCTTTGGGAAAAGTCTAAGGATTTCCTTAAGAAAGCCTTTTCTATTATCTTTATAGCCACAGTGCTGGTTTGGGTATTGCAGACCTTTGATTTCAGGCTGAATGTGGTAGATAATTCCGGAGACAGCATTCTGGCAGTTATCGCAGGCTGTCTGGCCCCGCTTATGGCTCCGCTGGGATTAAATGACTGGCGTATAGCGACTTCTCTTATTTCCGGTGTTATTGCCAAGGAATCAGTGGTGTCCACCATGGAAATACTTTTTGCAGGACAGATGACTGCCATATTGGCGCCTCTTTCTGCAGCTACCATGCTGGTATTCAGTCTTCTCTACACACCGTGTGTGGCAGCCATAGCTTCCGTAAAGCGTGAATTGGGAAGAAAGGCCGCTATTAAGCTGATAATCTGGCAGTGTATGATAGCGTGGGTGGTAGCATTTATCGTCCACACCATAGGCTTGCTTTTCGTATAAAACGAGGAAAATATCTTGGGTATTGCGGATTTTGTAATTATAATAATTCTGGTTATTTGTTTGGGAATTGCAGGCTATTTTGCTTTTTCCGGCAAAGGTCACGGATCTTGCTGTGATGAAGGCAAAAATCATAAAAAAAGCGGCTGTGATGGCGACTGTGCCAATTGCAAGCGCCACATGTAAAGGAGTATAGAGATGAATTTTGAGAAAAGAAGACAGGCAATTATAGACAGAATGGCAAACAATAGTATTGCTATACTTTATTCAGGCGCAGAGCATCATGTGAGCGCTGATGAATATGACCTTTTCACTGCACAGTGTAACAGAAATTTCTTTTATCTGACCGGACTTCGTCGCGAAAATATGGCTCTGGTCATTAATAAGACTACAGCTACACCATCCACCATGCTTTTTATTGAGCCTTTCAACGAATATATGCAGAGATGGTATGGCAAAAAAGTGACCAAGGAAGAGGCTCAGGAGATTTCAGGCATTCAGAATGTTATGTACGTGGATAGCCTGGAAAGCACCATCAGCGGTATTATGTCAGGGCGCGTAGTTGAAAATGCTTATTTTGACTGCTACCGTCATTCCACCGAGGACCTGCCGGACTACAATAATGTGAAGGCCGGAGAGTTTGCGGGCCTTTATCCCGGAGTGCAGATACGCAATCTCTTCCCTATGTTTGCTGAGCTTCGTATGGTAAAAGATGAGGATGAAATCCGGCAGATTAAAAAGGCCATTGCCATCACGGATCTGGGCCTTCAGAACGTGCTTAAAAATCTTAAGCCGGGTATGAAAGAGTATCAGGCTCAGGCTGATTTTGAATATATGATTGCCAGAAACGGCTCCGAGCACACTGCATTTCCTACTATTGCAGGCAGCGGCATTAATGGAACCATGTTGCATTATGATACAAATCTTGAAGAAATCAAGGACGGCACGCTGATTCTTTTGGACCTGGGAGCACGATACCAGGGCTACAATGCGGATATTACCCGTACTTATCCTGCCAACGGCAAATTCACCGAGAGACAGCGTAAGGTATACGATATCGTACTTAAAGCTAATCGTGAGGTGCTTAAGCAGGCGAAGAGCGGTATGACCACTGTGGAGCTTAATGAAATCTGCAAAAAATCTCTGGCAGAGGGTCTTATGGAGCTGGGGCTTATTAAAGATGCTTCAGAGGTAGGAAAATATTATATGCATGGCGTTTCACATCATTTAGGCATTGATGTCCACGATGTAAATACAGGTCGTGACGCAGCTCTGCAGCCGGGTGCCATTATTTCCGATGAGCCGGGGCTTTACATTGATGAGTGGGAAATTGGTATCAGAATAGAGGATGACCTGCTTATCCGTGAAAATGACGCTATCTGCCTGTCAGAAGCTATCATTCGTGAAGCTGATGATATAGAAAAATTCATGGCAGAGAACAGGGCCTGATAAAAGGTAGTTCACGTCTGGGAAGAATTCTTACCATGCATTTATTCATTTTGCACAAAAGTTTTTGGAAAAAGGTATCAAAGTTTTAATTATTTTACGGATATGTTAGTGATATAATGCGAGAGCCTATCTATTTAGATAGGCTTTTTTCCTTGTGTAAAAAACAAAGTAAATAAGTGATAAATTAAGGAGCAAAAGAAAATGCAGAAGATTTTCTATCCAAAGCTTATAAAGGCTATGAAAAATTATAAGCCTAAGCAGCTGCCCAAAGACATACTGGCAGGTATCATAGTAGCAGTAATAGCTTTCCCGCTTTCAGTAGCCTTGGCTATTGCTTCAGGCCTGGAGCCTCAGAACGGACTTTACTCTGCCATTATAGGAGGTTTTTTCGTATCCCTTCTGGGTGGCAGCCGTGTAAATATCGGTGGTGTAACAGCTGCTACCGTTATGACGGTTTTCACTATAGTAAGCAAGTACGGATTGAACGGCCTGGCTATTGCATCTATTGAGGCAGGTATTATCCTGATTATCATGGGTCTTGCCAAATTCGGTGTTTTGCTTAAGTATATTCCACGTACCATTACACTGGGCTTTACAGCTGCTATCGGTGTGGGTATTTTTACAGGCCAGATTAAGGGCTTTTTAGGACTTAAAATGGATAAAATTCCTGTATCTAACGTGGACAGAGTAGTATCCTATGCCAAGGTCATTGACACTATTGATATTCCCACAGTGGCAATAGGCGTACTGGCAGTAGTTATTTTGATACTTATGGCAAAATTTGTGCCACGTGTACCGAATTCTCTGGTCGCTATTATTGTGACCACCCTTATAGTAACGATTTTCAAAATCCCTACCCCTACCATTAATACTGTATATGGCAAGCTTCCTGCTCATTTCCCAAAGTTTGTGGTGCCTCAGGACGTGACTTTTGAGACTCTTATTGAACTGTTACCTTCTGCTTTTACTTTGGCTATTCTTATAGCGATTGTTACCTTGCTGGCCTGTGTGGTTACTGATGGTCTGACAGGTCATAGACACGACAGCAATCAGGAGCTTATGGCTCAGGGTATTGCCAATATCTTCTGCGGATTCTTTGGAGCAGTTCCGGTAGCAGGTGCGGTAGCCCGTGCTTCCAACAATGTTAAAAACGGTGGAAAGACACCCATTGCAGGTATAGTTCATTCTGTAATAGTGCTTCTTATCCTCCTTTTACTTATGCCTTTGGCAGGTTATATTCCTATGGCTACTCTGGCGGCAGTACTTATAGTAGTAGCCATTAACATGTGTAATTTTAAGGAGATTTTTTATATCATCAAAAAAGCTCCTCACTCTGATGCAATAGTTCTTCTGGTAACTCTTTTTGTAGGTATCTTTAAGGATCTGCTTACTGCAGTTGAAGCAGGCATTGTAGTATCATCTATCATGTTCCTTTACAAGATGAGTCAGACCATGAGCGTAAAGGAGTGGGAGTACTATGGATCTGAGGAAGACCCGGATGCTATTCTCCACAAGGCAGTACCAAAGGAAACTTTCGTTTTCGAAATAAACGGACCTATGTTCTTTGCAGCTACAGATAAGCTGGGCAGTATACCTACCAAAAATGCCGATGGTGCAGTTAAGAGTGTTATTCTTCGTATGAGATCGGTACCTGCTATGGACGCCACAGCTATCTACTTCATGGAACAGACTCTCCAGAAGTGTAAGAAAAATAATATCACCCTTATTTTCTCCCATGTTCAGGATCAGCCTATGGGTATTATGAAGAAAACCGGCTTCTATGAGGAAGTAGGTGCAGACAATTTCTGCGCAAATATTGATGCGGCCCTTGAGAGAGCAAAGGAAGTAAACACAAAATAACATCAGACGAAATACACATGGCAATGTGACGTATTATTGGCAAAAAACGTAGACTAACCGGAGAGTACTTCTTATGTCCGTTGAAGAAAATAAAAAGCAAAAAGTATTTATATCAAAAAAAGATGCAGCATTTAGAGAGTTCGCTCTAAATGGCAATATGTGGCAGGTGCTTATTCAGGTGTGTGTACCTCTGGCGGCCTATGCATTTTTGAATGCCATATTTAATATTCTCGATACCCTGATGGCTTCCAATTTGGGCTCTATGGAGGCGTCTACGGTGGCTTATTTGCTGCAGATAAAAAATATTGTAAGCGCAGTAGGTGGCGGTCTGGCTACCGGCGG
>JAZUFN010000065.1:0-2062 GCA_045640725.1 Lachnospiraceae bacterium | reverse complement strand
TTCAGCTTTCCCGCTTATCTTCTTGGATACATGGACGCCGTTACTTCCGTGACAGATGCTCACATATTTACCTGATAGGGAAAAGCCGGTGGTAACCACAGGCGCGTTTGTCTTAATGCCTTCCTTTTCTATAGCTACAATTAGCTCGTCACCCATAGAAATTTTTTTTGGACTCTGCTTTTTTACAAAAATAGCATTGTCGCAGGCAGAAAGATCCAGATAGCATTCCAGGTCTTTACTGATATTTACAAAAGCAGCATTTATGTTTTTAACGATATTGGATATACGCCCCACATATATGTCGCCTACCCTGTACCGGCTCTCGGGGTCATAAGCCTTGAGGTCTGTGAGTCTGTCATCAATAAATGCTCCGCAAATCAGCTTATTCTTTTTTCTGGTAATAAGAAAATCAGCCATTTTATCCTACATAATCCTTATGAAAATCGCAAATAGGAATCATTTCACCATTTTTTTCGGTATATACTTCCAGTCTGTGGACCTGGTACTCATAAGGTGAAAAATCCCAGCCCTTCCAGTCATAAAGAGCCTTCATAAGAAGCTCAGGACGCAGGTGCTCAAGGCCTGCTGACAGCATCAGGTAAAATCTCATGCCGTTCTCATATTCTCCTGAATACTGTGTGGTAGGGGCATTTTCCTTAAAGTCCAGAATAAGAGGAGCGATATTCACCTCTATTTCACCGGACTTGGAGGTCTTGGTAGTCATAATCTCAGGAAGCTTTACGAATTCACGAAGAGCCTCGTAGACTTCCTCATTGGTATACTTGGAAAATTCTGAGCCTGCCTGAGGATCCTTACGAAGCACAATATAGTCAGACTGGCGTACCAGTGACATAACAGATTCTTTTCTGGTCTGAGGAGGTGTGGGCGGCATTAAATACACGCCTAAAATCTTGAAGCCGTCAGTCATCTCAGCATCCAAGGCAGAAAATACCTGCTCCAGGCTCTCATAAGACTTTAATTCTACGTCAAAATACTCGCCTTCACTGGTCTGTCCCACGCCCAGAGGTGCTGCAAAGGACATAATCTGATGAGGATGATAGCCCTCAGAATAGGCTACATCCAGCTCAGCACGTCTGATAGCCTTCTGGAAAAATCTCATGGTATCCAGATGTGATAAAAATTTTAAAGAGCCATATTTGGCAAATTTAATACGAATAGTCATTATTCTTCACCCTCCCCGTGACTAGCCTCAGCGCTCTCATAACAAACGCCGCCATGGAAAGAGTAAGCACCACAGCCGGCACATTTTTTACGGCAGTTGGGAGTAACTGTTTCCTTGATACCGTTCTGGTACTCACGCCAGAGGAATTTTCGGGTAACGCCTACGTCGATGAAATCCCATGGGAAAAGCTCATCCTCGCCTCTTTCTCTGAAGCAGTAAAAATCCAGGTCGAAATTCATTTCTTTAATGGTATCATACCAGATGTCCCTGTTAAAGTAATCCGTCCAGGAGTCGAAAATACAGCCTTTTCTATAAACATTAAGCAAAAGATCTGCCACTCTTCTGTCACCACGGGCAAAAATTCCTTCCAAAATAGTCAGGTCTGAATCATGCCAGTTGTATTTGATGGAACGGGCATTCAGCTGCTCACGTACCTTACCGCTTAAGAAACGGGCCTTGCCCTCGAATTCCTCAGCAGTATTCATACGCACCCACTGGAAAGGGGTAAAAGGCTTTGGTACGAAAAAGCTGGTAGAGGTGGTAATGGCTATTTTACCGTTACGCTCTTCTTTGGACAGGGTATAGTATTCTCTGGCAATTTTATCGGAAAGGATGGCAATAGCCTCGATATCCTCCTCGGTCTCAGTAGGCTGGCCCAGCATAAAATAAAGCTTAACCTTATTCCATCCGCCACGGAAGGCCTCCATGGCACCATTTAGAATATTTTCTTCAGTCAGTCCCTTATTGATAACATTACGAAGTCGCTGAGAACCTGCCTCGGGAGCAAATGTAAGGGAAGACTTATTAATATCCTGGACCTTACTCATGACATCCAGAGCAAAGGCATCTATACGTAAGGATGGCAGGGAAATATTAACA
>JAZUFN010000064.1:0-18164 GCA_045640725.1 Lachnospiraceae bacterium | reverse complement strand
AGCCGATATATAGCGGATTACTGCGAAAAAGAAAGCATCAACACTGTTGTAATCGGAGACATTACAGGTATTCGCACAGACAATAATCTGGGGACCAGAATCAATCGACAGTTACACAGCCTTCCGTATGCGGAACTTTATATAATGCTGGAATACAAGCTGAAAATGAAAGGAATCCGCTTTGTAAAACAGGAAGAATCCTATTCGAGCCAGTGTTCGCCTCTGTCGCCGGAGGTGTCTTTTGTCTATGCGCATAAGGCCAATAGAAAGCAAAGAGGCCTATACAGTTGTGAAGGGGCTACCTATAATGCGGATGCGGTAGGAGCTTATAATATCCTGCGTAAATACAATACAGTGACAGGCAAAAACATAAAGCTGCCCGTTTCCGGGCTGTCAAACCCAAAAGTAGTAAAAGTAGCTGTGTAACCCAATGGGTGGCAGTAAGGGTGTTATGGACGCACCCCAAGACCTACGTGGCGTAAACCACGTGCACTTGATGCTCGGTAATTCAATTACCGATGTAGTTCACGCTTTTTTAATTGTTATAAAAGCTCTTTTTGTGGTAAAATATTATCGAATCCAAAGGATTGGATTTCGGCAAACCCGTTTTCCAAGGAAGGAGGTAGAGAACTCATGGACATACCTGCATTATCAATGGCAATGGCTCAAAACAGAGTAATGTCAGATATAAGCGTAGCGGTTATGGCTAAAACATTGGACACTGTCAAGGAGACAGGAGCTCAGATGATTGAAATGCTTGAAAAATCAGCCATGGAGCTCTCTGTTAACCCTCACATCGGTGGAAATTTCGACGTGTCTGTTTAACACAAATGTGACAGGGGGACGTATCTGCTTGACACAAATGTGACAGGGGGACGTGACTGCTTGACACAAATGTGACAGGGGGATACGTCCCCCTGTCACATTTTCCATTATTTATACATTTCAAAAAGCTCTAAATATTTCTCTTCCACTTCTTTAAAGGGTACAAAAGTGTAATCTATCTTTATATGCACAAAAGGCTCAGGCTGGGCCATCTCCTCATTCAAAAGATACTTTAAATCAAACCAAAGCATGGCGTCATCTACTTCCTTTACAAGCCTTGCTTCCTCTTCTGTTAAATCAGAGCCCAAAAATTTATCATATATAACAGAAAGCAGTCTGTCCTCCAGCTCCAGGTAAGAGGTAATATACTGCTTAAAAGGTCTGGGCACATCGCTCATATAGCTTTCTGACGCATCATGTAAAAGACAGGCCAGCACCACTCTTTTGGAATAGCCTCTGCCGGCAGCCTCCAGACAGCAATTAATGCAGTGCTGCCCCACTGAGAAAAATTGGGACACATGTCCATTTCCTCTACAGGTATGGGAAAGAGCATGGGCCACATCTCTTATATTTATAAGCTCCGGATCCGGATGCACCGGATCAAAATGAATACCACTGGATGTGGTGATATAGTTTGCCAAAATAGTACTCCTCACAGGCAGTACGTTCACTGCGCTCTCATTGTATACTTTCTTAAGGTCTCAGATACTGCACCCGGCCCTTCATTCAATTCTTCAAAATAATTGCAAATCCTATCCGCCAGCCCCACTTCGTCCAGATCTACACCGAAAATCTCCGTATTGGATAAAAGTGGTTTAATTTTAGTGCTTTCAAAAGGTACGCCGAACATAATGGTGTCAGTCACCTTCTGGAGTTCTTCCAGTAAAGGATCAGGTGAAATAATCATTTCCAATCCATCATCATTTATGGCCATAAGGTATCTGAACCAGCCCGCTATGGTCAGAGGTATAAGTACCAATCTGTCCATATCCCGCCCCTGTTCATAATAACGTTTTATGGTCTCGCCAAATCGTACAGCCATTTTCTGAGAAGTATCTGTTGCGATACGTCTGGGTGAATCAGGCATAAAAGGATTGGGCAAACGCACCTGTACCACCGTATCAAGAAAATCAAAAGGATCAATGATACCAGGATTGACCACTACAGGCATCCCTTCCTTGTAACCGATGTCTGCTACCAGGCGAGTCAGCACATCCGATGCCATTTCTTCTGAAATCTTTGTATAGTTTAAAAGGCAGCCAAAAATAGCCAGGGCAGTATGAAGAGGATTCAGGCAGGTGGACACCTTCATATTTTCCACCTTTTCTACTGTTTCTCTGGAAGTAAGCATAATGCCGCACTGGGTCAAATCCGGTCTGCCATTGGGGAAGTCGTCCTCTATCACCAAATACTCCGTCTCTTCCGCATTCACAAATGGGGCGGTATTGGTATTTTTTTCCGTAGTAACGGCATATATGTTTTCCAGACCTAAGCCCTGCAGGAGCTGCATCACCACTACATGCGGAGCCGGAGTAATTTTATCTATCATGGTAATTGGAAAGGACACCTTATAAGGATCTTTTACATACTCCAAAAAACCTTTCTCGCATCGTCCTGTCTGTTCCCACATTCCGGCTATAATTTCCATAGCATTTCTAAGCTTGTCACCATTATGAGAACAATTATCTGTAGAAACCATAGCTATAGGATAAGCTCCTGCCAGATATCTGGAATAAAGCAGCGAGCATACCATGCCTAAATAGCTGCCTGCAGCTTCAGGGCCTGCCACGCAATCATCAGATATCCATGAATTCAAAACACCTGTAATGTTTCTGACGGTGTAGCCTTTTTCAGTAATGGTAAAAGTTGCCAGCTGCAAATCCGGACCGGCAAAGATTTCCTGTAGTCTCGTCCAGTCGTCCGCTTTTTCCCTGCCCATACAAAGAGCCTGAGCCACCGATCCCACCACTTTTTTTCCTACGCTTCCATCAGCCATGAAAGTAGTCAAAACAGACAGATTATCAAAGGGCTTGTATACGGTATCTATTATTTCACTATCATAGCCTTCCACTACGACTATACCAGTATCCATAACACCTTTTTCTATTAAGGTATCCGCCATGGCAGCATGCATAGCCCGAAAAATGTTTCCTGCACCAAAATGAACCCAACGAGGATGTTCTATAGTTTTCTTAATCATCAAATCACGGTCGTATTTTGGCAGTTCAAATAATTTCTCTTCCCACCACTGTCGATTTTTAATTGTCTCGTTGGATAAGCGCATCGATGTCTCCTTAATAAGCATATTTATCTAAAATAAAATTTTACCTCCTTTGTCTTTACAAATCAATTAAGGCTTTCTAAAAAAAGATATGCAAGTCGCTATTTGTCGATACTATTCACAATTAAATCTGAATAGTAACTATTTGTCATCTTGAACAACCGCCGGTAAATCGGTTATACTGTGACTTAGATGATTACTAAATAACTGATGTATGATATTTTGAAAGAGGTCATAGATGAAAAGATTTGTTGATATGAATGAGATATCGGATGGGAAGCTTTATTCTCTCACTGATACGGTAAACTGTGACAGCCATGACTGCATGGGCTGTAGTAAGTGCTGCCACGATACGGCGGATACTATTATTCTGGATCCCTACGACTGTTTCAAGCTTTGCCTGAACCTTAATACTACTATGGCTATGCTTATCGCAGCGGGCTACATAGAGCTTCGCTCGGTAGACGGACTGCCATTACCTGTTATACGCATTGAAAATCGTGAAAAAGGCTGTCCTTTCCTGGATACAAACGGTCGATGCCGCATACATTCCTTCCGCCCCGGTTTTTGCAGGCTTTTCCCTCTGGGAAGAATCTACGAAAATGATTCCTTCAAATATTTTCTCCAGACCCAGGAATGTCCGGTGAAGGATTTGTCACCTGTAAAGGTATATAAGTGGATTGGAGAAAAAAACATAAAGGAATACGAGCGTTTCATACTGTCCTGGCATAATATTACCGGCGATATTGCTGCCCGTATCAGCGCTCACCCCGATAATACGGAAAAAAATAAGGAGCTTACCATGAAGCTCCTAAACACTTTTTATTTTGAACCTTATAATGGCGACTATTTCTATGGCCAGTACGAGGAAAGAGTGGTCAGTTTTTCCTTATAAAATGAGGAGAAGCCCATGAGAGGGGAGGGAACTCATGGGCTTAATTTATGAAAAAATCTTATACGCTATGTCATTCGCTTCAGCTGTGAAGCTTTCTTGTTTCTTTGTAAGTACATAATAGCATCCAAATATGAACGTGATATGTCAAACTTCGAAATAAAATATGAACTTTTGAAACAATCAATAAAGCTTAAGGATTGATATAGCTTTTTTGGCCACCTTATACTCAAAATTCTCCAGCACCTTGGTAGCATTTTTGAGCTCGGCCCTTATTTCTATGTGCTGAGGACAGTGTCTCTCGCAAGCACCGCATCCAATACATTTGGAAGCAGACGTCTGATTCTTTTTAAGAGCAGTATTCTGAAGATATTCATGTCTGGCCTTGCTCTTACTCTCTGTGTAATAGTGATTATATGCTGAGAAAGTACCGGGTATATCTACACCCTGAGGACATGGCATACAGTATCTGCAGCCGGTGCAGCCCACCTTCTGTTTCTCATTAATAGCATCCACTACCTTCTTAAGCATTGCTTTATCGGCATCAGTAAGCTCGCCGGGCAGTGTTTCCGTAGCCGTTTTAATATTTTCCAAAAGCATTTCCATGGAATTCATACCGGACAAAATACAGGTAACTCCGGACTGATCCCAAAGCCACTTAAATGCCCAGGTAGCAGGTGAGTACTGCACACTGTGCTCTTCCATAGCCTTTTTGGCAGATGCAGGAAGATTCTGTACCAGCTTACCGCCACGGAGAGGCTCCATAATAATAACAGGAATGCCCTTTTTCTGAGCGTATTCCAGTCCTGTACGTCCTGCCTGAGAATTCTCATCCAGGTAGTTATACTGAATCTGACAGAAGTCCCAGTCATAGGCATCAAGAAGAGCCATGAATTTATCTGAATCGCCGTGATAGGAAAAGCCCAGCTGACGGATAGCTCCGCTCTTCTTCTTTTCTTCCAGCCAAGGAATGATACCCTTTTCTACCATTTTATTCCATGTATCTACGTCATTCAGCATATGCATGAGATAATAATCAATATAGTCCGTACGCAGACGCTTTAAATGCTCCTGGAAAAACTTCTCATAAGCTTCTATGCTTTTTCCCATATAATGAGGCAGCTTTGTAGCAATTTTAATCTTATCTCTGATACCGTTTTTCTCAAATATTTCACCGATGCAGGCTTCTGAGCCGGGATAAATATAGGCTGTATCAAAGTAATTTACGCCCATTTCATAAGCCTTCATAAGCTGCTGCTCTGTAGCTTCCATGTCGATACGCCCGTTTTTGTGAGCAAATCTCATGCATCCAAAGCCCAGGGCTGATATATCATTTCCGTATCTGTCTTTTCTGTACTGCATTTTAGGGTCTCCTTTAGCAAGTAATTTTGTCTGAATGGTAAAAGCCATCTGCAATAGATTTAAGTATAACACGATTACATATAAAAAACGAGTAGCAAATAGCTACCCGTTTGTGAATTTTGTGTGATTTGTGTGATTATTTTTTATATACTATTTAACAATATTCTTGTCTGCAGTAGTATCGATGCAACCAAGCTTCATATCCTGCATCTTAAGTGCCATAAATGCAAGTACTACGAAAAGAACTACCTCAGCAATGCTAACGATATCCCCTAATACGTAGCAGATCTTTGATACTACAGAATAGTCAATGTTACCATTAAATAAATTAACGATATCACGAATGAAGTCAAGAAGATAATTTGGAATGAATGCAATAGCAAGACTTAAAAGGCTGAATGCAACCTTAAGTACTGTTGCCTTAAGAGCTGTTCTTCTGAGCCACTCATTCTCCTCTACAATAAGAATGTAGCCTGCAACAACGATAAGAGGAATATATCCTCCGAAAAGAGCTGCAAAATAAACACCTGCAGCCAGAAGTGTAGCGGATACGCCGATTTTTGTTTTCATAAAATAACTCCTTTCATTTCAATGCCAAAAGGCATTGCGCAACCCGAAAGTACATGGATTTGCTTCAATAGAAACAGTACAAACGAATTACCCCTTTTATTTACCTAAAAAATTATAGCATTAATTAAAATCTTGTCAACTATTTCAAAACCTTTCCTATTTCCTTATGGGGTAAAATATGATATATTGTTGCTATTCGTTTTATGATTCCAATTATATAAAGAGGTTTAATATGGCAGACACTAATTACAAAATTTTACGTGCACAGCTTCTGTCCCTGACTGAGGGGGAGGATGACATTATTTCCAATCTTTCCAATGCTTCCGCCCTGCTTTTTAACACCATGAAGGATCTGAACTGGGCAGGCTTCTATCTGATGAAAAACGGACACCTGCAGTTGGGACCCTTCCAAGGCAAGCCTGCTTGTCTTCGCATCGAAGTAGGCCGCGGCGTTTGTGGTACCGCAGTAGCCGAGAGAAAGACTCAGCTGGTAATGGATGTGCACCAGTTTCCGGGACATATTGCCTGCGACTCTGATTCCAATTCCGAGATTGTTGTCCCACTTTTTAAAGGCGAAGAAGTCCTTGGCGTACTTGATATAGACAGCCCTCTGCTTGCCCGCTTTACCGAAGCTGACCAGGAGGGACTGGAAGCTTTCGCTCAGGTACTGGAAACTTTATTTTAAGGAAGGGAAAAAATGTACAGCTTTTCATCTCGTGTGCGATACTCAGAGTGCGACAAAAATGCCAATCTCACTATTGCAGGTCTTATAAATTATATACAGGATACTGCTATCCTCCATGCAGAGGATGCGGGTGTCGGTCTTGACTACATGATTCCCCGTAATCTGGGCTGGTTTGTGACTACTTACCATCTGGAGCTTAAGTCTTTGCCCCATTTGGGTGAGGCCATTAAGGTAAATACCTATCCTTACGGTTTTCGTGGCTTCATAGGCAATCGTGCCTATACAGTGGAAAACAGTGCCGGTCAGATAATAGCTGTCTGCAATTCCACATGGGCGCTTATGGATCTGGTGGCTCTCCGCCCCGTCCATGCTTCCGATGATATGATTGCGGCCTACGGGATCAGTGACGCTCCGGAAGGTACTCCCTCAAGCATCAGACTGCGTCCGGAAGCCGACCTCGTGACCATCGGATCTTTCAAGGTCACTACTGATATGCTGGATACCAACGATCATGTTAATAACGGCAAATATATCACCATGATGCAGCAGTATCTGCCGGAAGATTTTTCATTCAACGATCTTAAAATTGCTTATAAAAAAGCACTCCATCTGGGTGATGAAGTGCAGGTAAGGGCATATACATCAGAGCATATCATGAAGCTCTACTTTTTTTACGGTGAAGACTTAAGCTGTATAGGTGAGTTCGCAACTGTCTGAGACACGTACCAGCTTTTCTCCTTCATAGTATAAGGTAATCTGAAAAAAGGGCTCTTTTTCCAGGAGCTTTTGTAGAAATACCCGGTCTCCCTCCCAGAGGTTGAGATCCGGTATTTTTTTTATTTCTATCCATTTAAGGTCTCCCTCATCGCAGTCAAAATCCACATGCCCGGAAAAATCACGGGATGTGTAAAGGTGCATGACTTCATCTTCCCATTGGTCAGACACAAAGCCCACGACGCCCCTTTTTTCAAAGGAATTCAGTACAAGACCTGTTTCCTCCATGACCTCCCTTACCAGGCATTGTTCCGGGGTCTCCCCCTGCTCCAGCTTGCCGCCTACGCCTATCCATTTGCCTGCATTGGGATCATTTTTCTTCTTATTTCTATAGAGCATCAGATACTTATCCTCCTGCTCCAAATAGCACAAGGTACACTCCATCCTATCCTCTCCTTTGCCGCAGGCAGGTCAGCTTCCCATGATGGTCACTATTTCTCCGGTTCTGCGGTACTCCTTCATATCGATTAAGCGCTGATTGCTACTACCTCGAAATTTCAGCAAGAGATCTTTTTTAGCCTGTATAAAAGGGCCGTCCACCAGCACATCAATATGTGACAGCATTTCATCTGTATACTCAGTATGCTTTTTTCCACCCGGCAAAAGATCCTCCAGCAGGTATCCCGTAAAAGCCCATATAGTTTTCTCCGGGAATCGGCTTTTAGTAAGTCGCAGGGTCTCTATAAGGCCGGCCTGATTTTCCTCCTCAAAAGGATCGCCTCCCAAAAGGGTCAGTCCCGCATTGTATCTGGATTCAAGGCTATGAAGGATCTCCTCCATTACGTCTTTTGTATACTCGCTTCCATGGTCAAAGGCCCAGGTCTCCGGCTGGAAACAACCGGGGCAGTGATTTCTGCAGCCTGATACAAACATCGTAGTTCTTAGTCCTATGCCATTGGCTATATCATTATACTTAACTAAAGAGTAATTCATTTTTTCCTCAGAAAATCAAATATCATCTATTATTTCGTCCACAAAGCGTATACTGTCTAATTCTGCTATTTCAGGATCACTTTCATCCTTTGTAGTAGCCACAAGCTTCAGGTATACGGCTCTTTTCCCTATAAGGGGAGCTGATAGCTCCAGTGAAAATATGCCTTCTCCCCGAAGCACGGTATCAGCCACCACCTTGCCATCGTAGGCGTCGACCAGTACCTGTAACCGTAGTTCTTTTTTGGCATTCATATACACCTCTACGCCATTCGGTGACTTGCTGCCAAACTGCAGGTATCTGAAGCCTATGGTGGTACCACTTTTAATATTTACTATAGGGCTGGAAATGCCGGGCTTCTTATCTCTCACAGGCTTAATATATGCCCTGTCCTTTTTCTCAGTAGTCGCAATATCCTTGCCGTCGTATATATGGCAGGCATACCCTGCAGAAATCATGAGTCTGGCGTCTATACCGTTTATACATGGGCCTTGAGAGGTCATCTCTACAGGCACGCACCTTACCGGACGGCCGTCGGCATAGTCTATTTTGCCAATAAAAAGTCTGCCATTTTCATCCAGTGCCACATCTACCGGCTCCATCATCGCCTGCCTGGAAAATTCATCCAGTCCGGTCTGTCTATGGTAAAAAATGTACCACTGACCATTTATTTCCACAATGCTGCCGTGATTATTGCCCCACTGGTAAGTCATGCGCTGCTCTCCATGAGGCAATGTGATAATCTCACCGCCGTTAAAGGATATGTCTCCGCCAAAAACATAGCCATCCATAGGGCTATCGGAATAAGCATAGGACAGAAAACCATTGTTATTGGCTACTACACCCAGTTCAGGTACTGACCTGTTATAATTTTTAGAGTATATATATACGTACTTTCCCAAAACTTTTCTGGGAGATGAGGCCTCAAAAAAACTGAAGTCCGGGTCATCACATCCATCATCCGGAGACCAGGGCGCCAGACAGTGGCCTATGTGATTTTTTCTATATGTATCGTATTTGATGGTCGTCATGTCAGCATCAAGCTCTGCGCAATGTGTCCCGCAAAAGCCCCAAAACGCGTATACCTTGCCATCATCATCAACCAGTACACCGGGGTCAAAGCCGATTTCTGTATCAACAGGATCCAAAAAGGGACCTGCAGGATTTTTGGACTTGGCTACAGCACATTTACTTCCTCTGGCCTCTGACACATACATATAAAATGTATCGCCTTTTCGAACCACATCCGGGGCATAAAGCGGCATGCCATCTCTGGCTGTGAAACATACTCCATGGCAAATCCAGTCAGTGAGATCGTCCACAGGAGCCGACCACACTACATACTCCAACCCACAATATTCAGTCTCCAGGCTGTCATGTGAGCCATACACATATACCCTTTTTTCCCCCATATATTCAAATACTCTGGGCTCTCCATCCGGTACATGCTCCCATAAAGGCATGTAAGGATTGGCACTCTTAACCATTTTTTTCATATCTTCTCCTCCTTTTTCTACCATTGTACCCGATTAATCAACAATTGCAAGGTTTTTTATCGTATCACCGGTGACGCTTCCAAAAGTCTCGGATCGACTTAAGAATTTAATAATAATCTGTCAGCTAACATTTAATATGGTAGAGGTTGTTTACCAATTCATTTTCTGTCCGCACCGAGAATAACAATCCCCTATAAAGTAAAAAAATAGCAGACTCCTTCAATGAAAGATGCCTGCTAATTGTCTGTATAATATATGCTATTGACGATTTCTATATTTATTAGTGAGAATCAAAATTCTCTTTTCTATGGTCGACCATTTTCTTAACAAATAACTATTTCCCTTATCTGCATTAACAAAAGAGTTATGATCGTCAGATAATTTACTCCAATAAATCTGCCCCGGCTCTACTGGCTTTGCTGTCGACGAATAAATAGAATCAACATAATAATGTTTTACCTCTTTATTAACAGCTGTATTATTGGAATAAATATCTATAATGTTAACCTCAAAATTATCTTTTGATGTTGAAATTCCGTTTATTGGAAAAGCATAAGAATCACCCGTATCATTCTTATTTGATTCTGATGCACACCCTCCCACATTAAATATGAACAGTAGGAGCATTGATAGAGTTAAAATCAAAACAATCTTTTTATTTTTCATATGCAACCATCCTTTCTCTACTAATGTCACCGGGGACGGTTCTGTTTGACACCTTTTCCCGTTACACCTTTTGGATTACGCCTCTGTTTATTCCTGTCAGTCTCTCCAACTGCCGTACAGTCAGGCCCTTTCTCTTCATTTCTGACAAATACCTGTTTCTATCTTCTTTATTCATTTTCTGAAGCTCTGTGCCACTACTAAGCCCCAGCTCGTTATGTATTATATTCAGCGCCCACTGGTCATCACGCTTCGGAGCCTCGTCTTCCATGCATTCACTGGTATCCTTTACTGCCAGAAAATCATCCAGCTGCTTTTTACTGCCTATTTTTTCCTGCAAAAGACTTGTATCAGTTATCGCATCGACCTTTCCGTATTCTCCGTAGCTACTCCATTTGTAAGCCGCAGCTGTAGAAATCCCTGCCTTGACCGGATTATTCAGAATATATCGAAAAACGGTCAGATAGTATTTTTCGTCTTTTACCGCTTCACTTTTATACCTGTCCTGAAAAAGATGGCCTGTGCGCTCATACTTTCGGTTAAAATACTGGGCATAGCTTATCCCATTTTTTTTCATAAAAACCGCAGCCTGACCATCCGGATCATCCACCAGCAGATGAACATGATTCTCCATCAGACAGTACGCAGAAATAGCAATCCCCACCTCATCACGAAAGCGCTGAAGCAATTTCAGATAGTGTCGTCTGTCAAAATCATCCTCAAATAGTAACTGTTTACCTATTCCACGCACTATCACGTGCGTGTATTGTGATTTTACTCTTGCTATTCTTGCCATAAAAAATACCTGCCATAGTTTTTCTTTAACTATAGCAGGCATTGTAAAAGTTGTCAATCAGAACCGTCCCCAGTGACAGTCCCCATTGACAGCTATAACACATCAAAAAATGTTGAGCGCGGGCAAACAAATATTTCAGAAACAATTTTTATACAATCAATATAGTGTTTCAAAGTAAAAATATTCAAATCTTCACCTTTAAATGTTGGCAAGATTGCAATATTTTTGCCCTTGATGTATACCATTGAAAATTTTCCAATTTCATACATACGATCATTATTCAAAGTGCTAACAAGACCTTTTGCATCTTCTTCAAGTGTCTCATCATTTACCATAAAAATATTAATTTTAAGATTCCAAAATCGTTTAGTTGGGTTAGTTTCATTAGCCTCTTTGAACTCCCTTTTAATGATTTTATTATGCTTTTTAATTATCAACCTTGCTTCGTCGACATTTGTACTGTCAAACTCTTCATAAATGATAGCTGTATCTAAGAATCGATTTATAATGTACCATAGGCGCGAATATTCGCTTATTTTTTGAAAATGAGTAATTCTGTGCTTCGGAAATTCCACATGAACCGAAACGGTTTTTTCATCATTATTCGATTGCCTTTCAATAAGTATCCTAAAAGCCTTCTCTATACACCAGCCACCCAAAAGCAGTACAGCCACTAAAATTACAAGGCTAAGAATTACTTTGACCAAAGTATGCTGTTCTAATTTCCAAAGCAAGGGGAGGGGAATAACAGAGCAGATTACTAGAATAATTATCAAAATATACGCCATATACATATGCATTTTTATTTTTTTTAGTCTTCTCATTTTCCCCTCACGTGTCATGAATTGTAGTGTCACCGGGGACACCCTAGGTGGAGCCTCAAGCCTCCGGTGCAAATTTCACCTTGACCTTGGAGTCAATCTCATATCTCCATATATCTCTCTTATTTATAAGGGTGGAGCTCAGGTCCAGCTGCTTTATCCTGGTATTCTTGCAGTAGAGCTCGCCCAGCGCTGTGTACCCGGTCAGGTCCAGCTGGGAGATCCCTGTGTCTGAGCAGTTGATTCTTTCCAGGAGGCGATTACTACTGATATCCAGGGCCGTCAGCCCTGTAGACTCACAGTTCAGGATGGTGAGTATTGTGTTATTCTTAAGATTCAGCTCCGATATATTTGTGAAATGGCACCAAAGCAGCTCCAGCTTCGGATTATGAGTCACGTCTATGTCAGATATATTATTATTATTGCAATGTAATGCCAGCAGCTCACTATTTCCGGACACATCCACGGCTGTAAACTGGTTTTTCTCAATAAAAAGTCTCTCCAGTAGGAGATTATTGCTGACATCTATAGAGCTCAGCTGATTGTCAGCGCAGTAGAGATTTTGCAGTTCCTTATTGGCGGTTACGTCCAAAGACGACAGCCTGTTGTATGAACAGTCTATATCAGTAATCAGCTGATTGCGAGACAGGTCCAGGCTCTCAATAGCATTTTCCTGACAGTAGAGAACTTCCAGCTTCGTATTGGCAGTGGTGTCCAGCCTGGTGAGGGCATTTTGATTACATTTTATATAAGTAAGCAGAGGGCAGTGACTGATATCCAGGTCGGTCAGCTGGTTCGTGTAGCATATGAGGCGCTCCAGCTTCTGATTGTGGCTGATGTTCAAAGCAGTCAGCTTATTGCCGGAACAGTTGATTACTATGAGCTCGGGATTGCAGCTGACATCCAGCTGTTCCAGCTCATTGAAGTCGCAGCGCAAGACCGAAAGTCGGGTATTGTGACTAATGTCCAGGCTATGCAGCCTATTGCCCTGGCTCCTGAGTTCTGTAAGTTCTGTGAAGTACTCTATGCCTTTTAAATCAGCTATATTCATCTTGGGCAGTTCCAGTATGGTGCATGCGGCCAGCTCCGCCGGTGACAGCCATCCATCTTTGTCCCCGTCCAGGCTGTCGCTAACATACTGTCTAAAAATCGGATCCGGAAAATGGGCAGCATCTATCTGTATCGGCTGTGGCAGCTCGGTCGGTGTCGGTGTAGCGCTAACAGTCGGCGCTGGTGTGTCGGTTGGAACCGGCGTATCAGTCGGGGTCGGCGTATCAGTCGGCTGTGCTGCCTCCGTGGGCGCAGGCGTACTCTGCTCCTGCCCAGCTGTAGGAGTAGCAGACGTGCTCTCCCCCGCCGGTTCACTCGGCACCGCAGACGGAGCCGCCTGGCTGTCTCCACAGCCGGCCACCATAAACAATATAAAGAAAACTAGTAGTGTCAATATCTTTCTACGCATAAAACCTCCAAGGTAAAATAAGCGTGTCAAGCGTGTCACCAGGGACGGTTCTGTTTGACACCTTTCCCTTTACGCCTTTTATGCGAACTCAGCGGTAGCTCTCAGATTCCACCTCACGCTGGACACACTTTGTGTTCGGCTGTATCCTCCCATCTACTAGGACGGATTAGGAACTTTCATCTATTAGCGACGTGCGCCGCAAACCTCACTAAAAATACCTGCTATAGTCCTCTTCAGCTATAGCAGGCATTGTAAAAGTTGTCAATCAGAACCGTCCCCATTGACACTACAGGTGCAGTACTCTTTCTTTGATTTCCTGAGTACGTCCCTGGTTCCAATACTGTGAGCCAATGTAACCGCAGGTACGACGTGCCACGTTCATCTTTGCCTGATCACGGCAACCGCAGTTCGGGCATTCCCAAACCAGCTTACCATCATCCTCTACTATTTGAATCTCACCATCGTAGCCACATTCCTGGCAATAATCCGACTTTGTATTCAGCTCAGCATACATGATATTTTCGTAGATAAACTGCATTACGGAGAGCACCGCAGGTATATTGTCCTGCATATTTGGTACTTCTACATAGCTGATGGCACCTCCCGGAGAAAGGGCCTGGAATTTGGACTCCAGCGCCAGCTTTTCGAAGGCATCAATTTCTTCGGTAACATGGACATGGTAACTGTTGGTAATGTAGTTACGGTCTGTAACCCCCTTAACCACACCAAAGCGCTTCTGAAGAGCCTTGGCAAACTTGTATGTAGTAGACTCAAGAGGTGTGCCGTAAAGTGAATAATCGATATTTTCAGCAGCCTTCCATTTAGCTGTATACTCATTCAGTTTCTTCATAATCTCAAGGCCCAGAGCCTCACCTTCCGGCTCTGTAAGCTTTCTGCCAATAAGTGCATATACGCACTCCCAGAGTCCTGCATAGCCCAGAGAAAGTGTGGAATATCCACCGTAAAGATATTTATCAATAGTCTCTCCCTTGCCAATACGGGTCAGTGCACCGTACTGCCAGAGAATAGGCGCTGCGTCGGAAAGAGTACCCTTAAGTCTCTCGTGACGGCATCTGAGGGCTCTGTGACAAAGCTCCATACGCTCTTCAAAAATTCTCCAGAATCTATCTAAATCGCGCTCTGCTGAAAGACCAATATCTACCAGGTTGACAGTAACAACACCCTGATTGAAACGTCCATAGTACTTTGGATTGCCTTCTTCGTCCAGGTAAGTGGTAAGGAAACTTCTGCAACCCATACAGGTATAACAGTGTCCCTGCCCCTTCTTATCTACCTTGAGCTCCAGCATCTTTTTCTCTGAAATATAGTCAGGTACCATGCGCTTGGCAGTACATCTTGCTGCCAGTTCTGTCAGATACCAGTACTTGGAATCTTCTTTTATATTGTCCTCTTCCAGTACATAGATGAGCTTAGGGAAAGCAGGTGTAATCCAGATTCCCTTTTCATTCTTAACGCCCACGATACGCTGCTTTAACATCTCTTCTATGATGATAGCCAGGTCATCCTTGGTCTGACCCTCGGGTACCTCATTAAGATACATGAATACTGTAATAAAAGGAGCCTGACCATTGGTAGTAAGGAGAGTAACCACCTGATACTGGATGGTCTGTACGCCACGATTAATTTCTGATCGCAGTCTCTTTTCTGCCACGGCTTTAATCTGCTCATCTGTAACAGAAATACCTACGTTCTCATACTCTGCCTTTACTTCCTTTATAATCTTCTCACGGGAAATCTGAACAAAAGGAGCCAGATGTGAAAGTGAAATAGACTGACCGCCATACTGATTGGAAGCAACCTGGGCAATAATCTGAGTAGCAATATTGCAGGCTGTGGAGAAGGAATGAGGCTTTTCAATTAAAGTACCGGAAATAACAGTACCATTCTGCAGCATATCCTCCAGATTGACCAGATCGCAGTTGTGCATATGCTGTGCAAAATAGTCTGCATCATGGAAATGAATAATGCCATTGTTATGGGCCTCTACTATATCCTCAGGAAGCAGGATACGATTGGTAAGATCTCGGCTCACCTCACCTGCCATATAGTCTCTCTGAACAGAATTGACAGTAGGATTCTTATTGGAATTCTCCTGTTTCACCTCTTCATTGTTGCATTCAATAAGAGAAAGAATTTTCTCGTCAGTAGTATTGGACTGACGTACAAGTGTGCGGGTATATCGATAAGTAATATATTTTTTGGCTACCTCGAAGGCACCATGGGCCATAATCTGTTTCTCTACCAGGTCCTGAATCTCCTCAACCCCCGGAGCATGACTCATGTTAATACATGCAATCTCTACTGACTCGGCAATTCTTCTAATCTGAGCAGCAGTCATCTGCTTAGCTTCTTCCACTGCTTCATTTGCCTTTGTAACGGCAATAACGATCTTCTGGATGTCAAAAATTACTTCCGCCCCGTTACGCTTAATAACCTTCATAAATCTCTTTCCTCCCAAAGCAACTAACAAATATGTAGTGTAGCCCGAAAAGCTGTCATACTATATATAGTACTTTTGCCTCTTAAGAACTCTACAATTTGTTTATCGGACATTATTGTAGCAATTTAACCCCAGGTGCGCAATAAAAAAACTATATAAAGTGTGTTTATTTTTGAACAAACACAAGACCTAGTGGTTTGCCTCCAATGTTGCTTTGATTAAATCCAAATTGAACAATCTCTGAAAGTGTTGATTTTAAAGCTTTTGGAGAATTGTCCGACAACTTACACAAATGTCTTTCCTTGTGAAAGTTGCTGTTTTTTCTCAGGTGATAATACTATATCTAGTAAATAAAAAAAGGCAAACCCACAAAATTTAGTATATAAGTTTACCTTTTCCCATATTTAACTGTTTAATTGTATTACTGTCTGATATTACTGATAGCCTTTTTAACGGGGATGCTGATAGCAAATGCCAGAGCTATCTTGGCCAGATCAAAACCTACAAATGGTGTTACACAGGCAGCCAGAGCCTTTCCAAAGGTCATCTCCTTACCACCGGATATAAATACTCTGACAAACCATACCGTACCAAAGGCGTAGCAGATAGCCAGGGCAATAATAAGGGCTATGCAAAGATATAGATAATTAAGCCATTTGAAACGGGTGAAAGCTTTCTTAAGACCGGTCTTTACCTCCAGCACTTCAGCCAGCCAGAGGAAAAGTGCTGAAAAAAGGAAGCCAACAATATATCCACCTGTCGGGCCTATAATCTTCTGCACACCACCGGTAAAACCTGCAAACACAGGAGCACCTACCAGTCCCAGAAGAATGTATATAAGCACAGAGAGGGCTCCGTTTCTGCCACCTATTATAAGAAAGCATACAAATATGCCAAAAGTCTGTAAGGTAATGGGAACATCGCCTATAGGAATAGATATCCAGGAACAAACAGCCATAAGGGCTGCAAACAGGGCCACCAGCACCATGTCAATAACTGCTATTTTTGTTTTATTATTTGCTGACATAAGAACACCTCTTATTTTTTACTTCCCGGCTATTATATATATCAAAAAAAGAAATGTCAACCTATTTTTAGTGACTAGTTGACATTTCTCGAACTTACTTAATATTTTATTTGGCAGACCTACAATTTTATACTTATTTCGCCGCTGGACAGGTATTCTTCAAAGCCATCCGCATACCTTACATGCAAATGACATTTATCATTCACTCCCAAAACATGAGCCTTTGTTCTGTCAGGTCCCGGGGACGCCGCTAATTTCTCATGGTCAGAAGTCATTATTTCCACCTCTTTACCTATACAAAAGCAGCGTCTCTCATATTCCTCCAGATAAGACAGCCCGGGGAATGAAGCATAAAATTCCATAAATTTGTTAATTAAGGCAGCAGCAATATTATTTTTCAGATTCTCCTTTAGTCCTGCAGCTTTATCATGCCCCATGACAGAACCTGCCAGATCTTTTATCTCCTCAGGCCAGCCACTCTGTGGGTCATAAAGATTGATGCCTATACCTACTATGCAGTAGTCCAGTCCTCCATCCTCCATAGATGTAGCCGCCTCAGTCAGTATACCTGATACCTTTTTATGTCGCAGCACCAGGTCATTAACCCATTTTATCTCGGCCTTTTCACCTGTCACTTCTTCTATGGCCATAGCTTCAGCTACAGCAGCCACAGTGGTCAGCATGGTAGCTTCCTCTGCCCTGAAGTGGGGATGAAGCAGAAAGCTCATATATAGTCCTGTATCCTCCGGCGAGAAAAAACTGCGTCCCCGTCTGCCACGGCCTGCTGTCTGTCTGGATGCAACCACCACCATGTCCCTGCTTTCGCCATCAGCCACCAGTCTTTTTAAATAGCTGTTGGTAGAATCCACAGTATCTAAGCAAAGGAGCTCAAGGCTTGTTAATTCGCCATTTAACTTTTCCCGAATCGCAGCTTTTTCAAGGCTGTCACCGGACTTCACCAGGGTGTAGCCTTTCTTATTGGTAGCCTTTATCTCGTAGCCGTCTCCTCTTAACTCATTGACAGCTTTCCCTACAGCCGCTCTGGTACAGTGAAGACTTTCTGCCATTTCTTCACCGGATACAGCCTCATTTTTTCTTTTTTCCAGGATTAATAATACCTG
>JAZUFN010000063.1:0-25912 GCA_045640725.1 Lachnospiraceae bacterium | reverse complement strand
TATCTTAATTTTCTTTAAAAAACGACGCTTACCCTCCGCCATCCAGCGATTTTCCAGCACTTCCTTAATCTTGTCGGCGATTTTCCCTCTCACCATCTCAGCTATCTGCTGAGTATTCATATCCTTATATTCCCCGTAGGGAATCGGTGGTAGATAGTGCACTTCCGTAGTAACCCAAACAAGATTCAGGTTATTGTAGCCCTTGTAGGAGTCTATAAGCGCCACAGGCACGATGGGTGTCTCAGACTTCAGCGCAGCTTTAAAGGCTCCCGGCTTAAAGGTCTGCAGGTGATTGCGATTATTTTTATAGCCTCCTTCCGGGAAAATCAGGAATCTGCGGCCTTCTTTCGCTTCTTTAGCCATCTCCATGATGACCTTAAGACCTGATCTGGGATCATTTAAAACCAGACCTTTACCATCGCAAAGATTCATTACCTGTCTTGTCAATATTTGATTTTTTTTCGCATCATCCATAACCACTGCAAATGGCAGGTCGCAGGTCGCATATATGCCCAAGGCATCATATTTTCCCTGATGATTTGCATACATAATAAAACCTCCTTCGGTCGGAAGATTTTCCTGTCCGTAGGACTTGGTTCTGATATGACTGCAACGTCGTATCTTATGTATGGCTCTTCGTATTGCCGCGTGTCTTTCTTCAATAGTCAGCTCCTCTTTGTGAGCAACTGCCCTATTGAGTCCATTTATGACTCCCGGAACTTCGTACAGATGAGTAAGAATCGTCAAGTAAAATTTAATTTCCATAAAAGCTCCTGTAAAATTGTCTAAAGCCTAATACCTCTGGTAAACAAAAATTTTAGCACATTCAAGCCCCACTTTCAACAGAAAAAGTATGGCGAATAGGTGCAAAAAAAGCTCCCGACACGGGTCGAGAGCCTTTATATTACTTTTTCTTTTTTGTTGTAGTCTCTTTTTTGTTCTCATCTACTGTCTTCTGAGCTTTTTTCATAAGACGCTTCCAGAAGCCCTGCTTTTCCTGAGGAGCTTCTAAAGGACCATGAAGTCCCTTGACAGAGATAACATAGATGCCATTGATAACGGCCTTAACCTCCTTTTTAACAGGTACACTGTCAAAAATCTTGGCATCGCACATAAGTGTACGTACCTGAGGACCGATTTTAGCCTTAATTACCGGTACTTTTGATCTGCGCAGATACTTTGGTGTCTGATCTACCACTACCTGTGGAAATCCGGCCTCTTTTAAAGGCATCTTCTTTTTATCAATGATAAGCATGGATATGGTCTGAGCGCCAACCATCATATTGGCTTCAGCCGCCTCCTGCTTTTTCTGCATCTTACTACCTACAATATAAAGAGCTACTATGGCAGCTACGAGAACAACTGCTATTACAATCAAAGCTATACCCCATCCAGGCAGCATAATCTTTACCTCCTAAACAATATCATGCTATTCATTCAAGCACTGCACAATTATATATAAGAACAAGTTTTTTTTCAACTTATTTTTACAAAGAATTTATTCAGTCTTGTTTTCCTCTTCCGGATAGACCACACCGGTAAAAATGGGAGTGCCGTTTTTCTTGGCTTCTACTCTGGAATGGTTCTTTGCTATGTACTTCTCATGGCCAGCCAGCATTTCTGCTACCTTTGCCTGAACATATGCACCCAGGTGCTTCTTTTCTTCATCGCTAAGCTTATCCGGATATATAGGATCACCGTACTCTACCACAGTAACAGAGGGAGTAATGCCCCATGTGGAATTTTCAAAGAGCTCATCAGCTCCGGACATAGCCACCGGTACAATAGGACATCCTGTCTTCAATGCCATCTTGAAAGATGCGTCTTTAAAAGGATTCATACCCATATGACGACTTCTGGTACCCTCAGGGCAGATAAACATTGAAATACCATTGTTAATATTGTCAATGGATGTGAGAATCATCTTAAGGCCCTCACGAGGATTGGATCGATCCAGGAAAATGCAATAAAGCACCATCATCCACCAGGACAGGAACGGTATTTTCTTTATTTCCTGCTTGGATACAATACCTGTCTGTACCGGTAGTGAACCGTAAGCCAACGCCGCATCCAGAAAGCCTCTGTGATTGGCAGCAAACATAACAGCACGATCCCTGGGTACTCTGTCAACCCCCAGTCGCACAGTCCTGGTACCTGTAAAAAACATAACGAAACGGAAAGCATATTTTACAATAGGCTGCGCAATGCGGGATACCTGCTTGGGAAACCACTTCTTTAGAATCAGAAGGATGCCCAAGAGCGGCGCAGATATAATAAAGAATATGGAAATCACTAAAAACGGCAAAATAGTTGTGAAAATTCTCATATGTTTCCCTCGCTAATTATTATTTAAATAAATATAGCACTTATTTCCATTTGTGTAAACTTATAGCCCCATTATCTATTTTCCTCTTATATGGTATGCCTTGAATAGCTGTCATATAAAGCTTACATGTTTTTAAACTTGTCTATTGACAAAGCCGTATTAGAAGTGTAGAGTTTTTTTGCTGTTTTTGTTTATTTTACATAGTATGATTTGAGTGTCGGAGTATAGAAATGTTCTGCAAACTTGTTTATAAGAACTTTATCAAATAGCAAATACTTATGACGCTGACATCATAGAATTGCAAAAGCAAAAAAATTTATCTTGTCCAAAAGGGGGATTAAAAAATGACAACAGAACAAACAAAGGTGTGCAAAATGAGGCTCTGTATTAGGATAATTGCTATAATAATTATCAGTTTCATAGCAACATCAACATCAGGGATTGCAATAGCCAATGCTGACACTAAATTTGACGAGTCTCTTCCTGCTAATGTAGTAGATTACGAGAAAAGAAGGGATGTCATAGTTACTTTTAATGCAGGTACAACACCTAATTATTGTACCATCCCAAAAGATGCAGTTGTAGGTATTTGTCACGCGTACATAGGAACATATAGAAGTGATAGAAAAGTAGATAACAAAAATTACGATGCCGTAATTGTCAGATGTGCAATGGAACCTCGATCTTTTACTGATACAACCGGCATCCGGACTTTTTATGGATTTTCAGAATACCTGGATGTTATGTCATATATTCCAACATATGCTCCTATTCTATCAACTTCACCACAGAATTCCACAATTGGCAAGGATAGTTATACATTTGGACTGAATGGTGGCTATATGACAGCCGCGGTAACCGGATCAGTTAATATAGATCATGACTATTGTGAAGTAAGAAATCTAAGCTCAATTAAAGATAATGTATTTGACGTTGAATACGACTACAAACCTTCGTTTTTCTCATCCAGCGGCAGGAATAATGCATTATTTTTACTAACCGAACAATATTGCGTTTGCGAATGGACAACTGTCGCGATTAGTTATGGTATCGATATAAGAATTTATGCAAAATTTGGTCATGCATCCGCACAGAGATCTTCAAGCTACTTTACTGGTAATTCATACAATTATAGTTACTTTCATCCACGTTTTAGTAATTAACAAGGTGTAAAATGAAAAACAAGTTATTTATTAGAGTTAGCATTATTGCAATAACAATCATATCTATTTCCGCAATAATAATAGCTATTATTTTTTCCTATAATAACAATCCAATTGACATTGACGGCATCGTTGGGATAGAAGACGATCTAGAATTAGTCACCCAGATTATCCCCACCAAATTTGTAGTATATGGTAATACATTGGATTTTCATGAAGATGTTTATGTAAAATACGTTGATTCAATAGATACTGAATCCTTTGACCTGGAAAGTGAATATATGCAAGAAATGATTATCATTAATGATTTAGATGATAGTCTATGCATATCCGATGATGAATGGCAATTAATTTTTAAATTATTAGAAAATAATACAAACTATTCCTTCTTTTATTTAGGAAGAAAAGAATATGAGAGAATGGAGGATTTAGGCCTAATAAAAAAAGATGGTATTGGTTTGAGCGAGAACGAACTATCGGTAGGCATGGTCCGCGAAAACGGCAAAATGATATGGATATATGGTACATATGATGTCAATGCCCAGAGATTAAATGCTAATATTTCTGAGCGTATATTAATGAGTTTCGGTTATTCAATTAGACAGGGGCTTAAATAGATTATTAACTTAGCAAGGTTGTACGCATGTACGTAAGCACATAAAAGCGTAAAGCCTTTCTATTTTCGTCAAGGACAACTACATGTATAGAATCATAAACCTTTCAAAAACATACAAGAATCGCAGAGGAAGCAACGTCGGAATCAAAAACATCTGTCTTGATTTTAATGATTCAGAATTGGTATTTATTGTCGGAAAAAGTGGTAGTGGAAAAACAACATTACTTAACATGTGTGGTCGATTGGATAAAGCAGATTGCGGCGAGATTAGGGTTGATTTTTTTGAAAATAAATCTTCAACAGATATTTTACAGCTCCAAAACGAAGAATTGGAGCTATATCGAAACGCTTATCTTGGAATGATATATCAGGATTATTATCTATTAGATGAACTCAATGTATATGATAATATAAGGCTTCCATTACTTCAACAAAATGTTAATCAAATCGATGGAAAGATTGATGATATTCTTCAATATGTAGATTTGTTAGGCAAAAAGGAAAGCAACATTTCCGAACTTAGTGGTGGTCAAGCACAGCGAGTTGCCATAGCAAGAGCTCTCGTGAAAAATCCTAAAATTATTCTGGCCGATGAACCCACAGGCAATTTGGACTCAAAAAGCGGAAAAACAATTTTTGAATTACTCAGCAAAATTGCCAGAGATAGACTTGTCATTATCGTTACCCATGATGAATCTGCTGCATACAAATATGGTGATAGAGTAATAAGGATTGCAGACGGTGAGATTATTGAAAATACTGAAATTAAACACAATAATCTCCTCTATAATTTAGAATTAGCCGACAAAACAACTGGTAATACTGAGACTTTTCTTGAAAAAAGCATTGATGAAATAAAAAGTTTCTTCTTTGAAAAAATATTATCCAAAAATGATGGCGAATACGAAATTAAGTATAACACCAAAATGCTTTTAGAACAGCACAGCACAAATGAAACCAAAACTTTCACACGTAACGAAGTCAAGCCTATGTCTTTTGGCAACATATTTCGTATGTCCCTAAAAAATATAAAGCACAATTGGGTAAAAACAATCTCGATTATGCTTATGACTACTATAGTTCTTTCAGCTATGCAGGTACTCCTTGGTATACTTTTGTCAAATAAAATCAAACCGCTTTCAATGTACCTAAATACGAGAAGTGAAGTAATATTAGAAGAATCCTTCACCTTTAAAAATCTGTTAAATGACAACGTAACGACTTTCTCAGGAAATTCATATAATATCAGAAAATTACGAGACGACTTCTGTTCAAATAATTACAGCTGTGAGATAAAAGAGGTATGTGCAAAAGTTGGATCGCAAAGCATAAGCGTCACGCTTTTAGCAGGTAACAATGGTTTTAATCTTGAAGAACCCAACCACCTAATTATTACAGATTACGTTGCTCAGGAACTTGGCGTGGATTCTATCGGCGAAACAATAATGTTATATAATCTACCTTTTGTGGTAGTTGATATAATAAAAACCGATTATAAGACCAGCGGTGTTATTGAGCGCACTAAACAGCGCAAAGCAACTAATGAAGATGGCTACATATTAGAAAACTTTTACAATGTTATTTATTGTTCTTTTGATGCTTCTGCATACATAAAAGCCAACTGCAATAGCGTTGATATAAAAGGCGGCGATTTTTCGCTTAAAGGAGACGAAACGTTTGTAGATGCATCGCTCGTCTATTCCTGTTTTGATTCCTGTCAATCCTCCTATAGCATTATATACGGAAGAAAACCTGAAGCAGATAATGAAGTCGTGATTTCTTATCATTATGCTGCATCTCACGGAATAATAAGAGATGAAGTTTTTTATCCGGAAACGAATTATAGTTTTAAGGATTTATATTCAACAAAATATAATCATGCATTCGATGATAAGCTTAATATGTATGCACTCATTCCGAATCTTAAAATAGTGGGTGTTGCCATCGGTAATTTTGACGCCGGAAGCAGCGAAATAGATGTATGGACAACTGAAAACATCTACAACAGGATATTAAACGAACTATTTTTTGATAAAATAGTCAATTCCTATAGATTTGATATATCTAATATGACAAATGAAGATTTGATGACCCTATTTAAAGAACTAGAAAATACAAACATACACGCTAAAGAATATAATGCAGATAAAATCTATCGCGTCTATAACGAACTCGATTTCTTTAAGTATATCCTTATGGCCGGTTCCTTTATATCTATTATGCTTTTCATATTAATAAACATATCATTCATATCAAGCAACGTGCTAGATAACAGTAAAAAGATTGGAATCCTGCGTTCATTAGGCGTAAACAAGAAAAACATTTTTGAACTATATTGTAACGAAACGATAATGATTATTTTGATTTCATTCATATTATCATGCATAGGTGCCGAAAGAATTATAGATGTAATCAATAATAAGCTAAACAATTATTCTGATATATACATAAATTTTTTCTATTACAATTTTAAAGCCAGCATTATTGTTTTTGTTGGTGGAATGTTTTTTTCCATTTACAAGACTGTATCACCTCTTCAGCTTTTGTATAAAAGGGAAATCATTTCATCAATAAAAAACAGCGAAATTTAATCTTACACTACGAAAAAACGAGGTGCCGATAAATGGTACCCCGCGAATGTGCTATGCACTAGTGTCGTCAGCTGTCAGATCAACCGAACATCAGCTGAACTTCCTTGGTGTATACGTCAGTGTAGCTATAAGAACAAGTCTTGATAGTGCCTGCTGCTTCGTCCAGTTTAATAGTGAAAAGACAAGGATATGTCTCTGTGATGGTCCCCTTGACTACATCATAACGATTTCTACCCAAGTTCTTTCTAACTGTAACGTGCTTACCAACGTTTCCTCTGATGGTGCGAACAACTGCACCCATGTCTCCCTGCTGTTTCATATCCCACTCCTTCTTTGACACGTGTCTGTCAAAAATTAAGATTACCCCTCGTAATCAAACTGTATGACACGAATACACCCCGTGGAAAGCACTTGTGATGTCTACTCACAAACACAAGCGGTGGTTAGTTTTCTTTCCTGATACCACTATATCATGTGGAGGCAATTTTGTCAACAAAAAAATTGTGGTACATTCAACTTTCAGATACTAGATATTGTATTTGGCAATTTTTTCACAATTCACCTGCAGGACGCAGTTTGATGTGAATTTTCCATCTATAAACAGCTGATACCTAAGCTCCAGATTAAGTAAAACCTGGTCGTCACACTTTATATGTACATACTCTGTCACCATGTTCATCTCAAACTGACCATACATTGTCTCGTATATACAGGCATTGTTTTCGCCCTCTTTAAAATACATTTGGGTCACTATGCTCCCCTGACGGGTCATCTCCACAGTATCCGGCATCACCTTCATGCGGCAGTGAGATACCTTGCCATCCTCATCAGCCTCATCATAGGTGAGCCATATGGTATCCTCTTTTCTCATATAGCTCCCCAGGACTGTTACCGCTACAGGCTCATCTCCCTGGGTCTCCGGGTGCATCCCCGTAATTGTTATCATTACATTTTCTTTCATCTATAATGCTCCTAAGATTAGTCGTTTTCGTCAAAACTTTATCTATTTTATAAGAATTGCCATGTTTTTTCAAGATGTACCGGTAGAACATCGTTACTGTTCACAATCCGTCCAAACTTCATTCATCCCCCTTCCGTAAAGCTTTTTAGGAATATTTAACTCTTTTGTTATAGAAAAAGAATTAACAATTATTCTTTTTGGGGGATAATTCTTCTGTACAATTATTTAACAGGTACAAAACAAACCACCGGAAGCTTGTCACCGCATTCTACCGATAAAAGGAGTTATGAATATGTCTGATACCAAGAAAAAAAACGAGTCTCAGGGAGGAATGATAAAGGTCGCCACTTTCATTGTGGATAAGAGAAATCTCTTTTTCCTTATCTATATCCTCCTTAGTATTTTTTGTTTGTTTTCAAGGAAATGGGTGAAAGTAGAAAACTCTATGGCTGCCTATTTGCCTTCAACTTCAGAGACCAGCATAGGTCTGGATCTGATGGACCGGCAGTTTATCACCTATGGCACAGCCAATGTTATGGTTACCAACATCTCCTATGAGGACGCAGAAGCATTGGCCCGGGAGCTGGAAGCCTTGGATTCCATAGTAATGCTCACCTTTGATAATACCCCTGAGCATTACTCTAATTTTTCTGCTCTTTTCGGCATTACTTTCAACTACTCGGAAAAAGATGAGCGTTGTCTTACTGCTCTTGATTATGTAAAAGAACGACTTTCCGATTACGATATCTACGTATCTACATCTCTGGGCGATCAGACTTCTGAGCAGATAGCGGTAGAAATGAGCAAAATTGTAATATACGTAGCAATAGTCGTTGTCACTGTCCTCATATTCACTTCTCAGACCTATGCAGAAGTCCCTGTCCTTATTATTACTTTCCTGTCTTCTGCTCTGGTTGCCATGGGTACCAATTTCCTTCTGGGTACCATTTCCTTTGTATCCGACTCCGTTACTATAGTCCTTCAGCTGGCGCTTTCAGTAGACTACGCTGTTATTTTCTGTAATCGCTACAAGGAGGAACATCAGACCTTAAATATCCATGACGCTACTGTGGTGGCTCTAAGTAAAGCTATTCCGGAAATATGCTCCAGCTCGCTCACCACTATAGGTGGTCTGATAGCTATGATGTTCATGCAATTTGGTATTGGTTCTGATATGGCTATCTGCCTGATAAAGGCTATTTTGCTCAGTCTTTGCAGTGTTTTCCTCCTGATGCCCGGTCTCCTGGTGGTATTTGGCCCTCTTATGGACAAAACCAAGCATAAAAGCTTTATTCCCAAAATTCCTTTCGTAGGAAAATTTGCATATTTCACACGTTTCGTAGTTCCCTTCCTTTTCGTGGGGATACTTGCAGTCGCTTACATTATCCAGAAAAATTCCCTCTTTGTATATGGCTACAGTCAGTTAACTACTCCTCAGAAAAACGCTACTCAGATAGCTCAGGAAAAAATCGAAGAAACCTTTGGCGAGTCTAATTTTGTTGCCTTTATGGTACCTGCAGGCAATTATGAAGCAGAAGCTGCCCTTATCAAGGCACTGGAAGAAAGGCCTGAAGTAGACCACTGTCAGGGACTGGCCAACACTGAGGCCATGGACGGCTATATGCTGACAGACAGACTTTCAGCCCGCCAGTTTAGTGAGCTCCTGGACCTGGACTATAACATAGCCGAGCTGGTCTACACGGCTTACGCGGTAAATGATGAAGATTATGCCAAAGTAGTCAGCGGTATATCTACCTACAAAGTCCCACTTATTGATATGCTTATGTTTGTCTGGGAAGAGGTGAACGAAGGCTATGTGACCCTGGACACCGAGACTCAGGATACTTTGGATGATGCTCACGTCAAAATGAGCATGGCCAAAGATCAGCTGCAGGGTGATCAATACAGCCGAATGCTGGTATACCTGAATCTGCCTCAGGAAGGCGAAAAAACCTTTGCTTTTCTGGATGAAATGCACGATATTGCAAAAACCTACTACGAGGGCGCTTCTGTAGTGGCCGGTGAGTCCACCAGCCAGTACGATCTCTGCAAGACCTTCGATCAGGATAACATCGTAGTATCTCTGGTATCCATGCTGGCAGTACTTGTGGTTCTTCTCTTCACCTTTAAATCAGCCGGTATGCCGGTACTCCTCATAGCAGTCATCGAAGGCAGTATCTGGGCCAATTACGCCGTACCCGCTGCCCGTTCCCAAAATGTATTTTTCATGGGCTACCTTATCGTAAGCTCTATACAGATGGGTGCCAATATTGACTATGCCATCGTGATTTCCAGCCGTTTCCTGGAGCTTAAAAATCAGATGCCCAAAAAACAGGCTATCATCGAGACCATGGACTTTGCCTTCCCTACTATTATTACCTCCGGTTCCATGCTGGCACTTTCTGGCGTGCTGATAGGCCGGCTCACCTCAGACCCTTGTATCTCAGGCATCGGCGATGCTCTGGGCCGCGGCACCTTTATTTCCATCTTTGTAGTAATGTTTATCCTGCCACAGATTCTGCTTCTGGGCGAACACATTATAGATAAGACTGCTTTCCAGGTATCCATGCCTATTCAGGGTCACCACGAGATAGGTCTGGTACGTGTAGATGGTTATATGTCCGGCCAGATTAACGGCAACTTCATGGGTGAAATCCATGGTGTTATAAACGGCGAAGTAAATGCCAATGTCACCATAGCTTCCCACCGTTCAGGGCCGGCCAGACTGGAAAAACTGGACAAAAAAAATGAGGAGGTAACAGGAAATGAAATATAAAATGAAGAAAAAAATAATATCCTTCCTTGTCTTTTTTTCCATGCTGGTCTGTTTATTACCCATAGGATTGACCCGGGTATCGGCTTCCGGCGATACTATCAAAATTGACAATGTAAATGACCTGCTCTCCCTGGCCAAATCCTGCAAAAGCGATATTTGGTCTCAGGGAAAAACAGTACAGTTAACAGCTGATATAAATATTAAGGACGTTGAATTTGACGGCATCCCGATTTTTTCCGGCGTATTTGATGGCAATGGCCATACCATCTCAGGTTTTAATCCAAAGGATGTAGGACTGGCTACCGGCTTTTTCAGATACCTTTCCACTGACGGTGTAATAAAGAACCTGCATATCGAGGGCACCATAAATACCAGAAATGATGGTGAATGTGTAGGTGGACTGGTAGGTGTAAATAAAGGCACTATCACCTTCTGTACTTTTAGCGGTACTATATCCGGCAATCAGTCCGTAGGTGGCATCGCAGGAGAAAATCTCTCCTCCGGCATCATTAAAAATTCCTCTGCTCTGGGTACTATAGATGCTCCCTACGAGGTGGGTGGTATTGTAGGCACCAATCATGGCACCATCAGAGACTGTGTTAACAGGGCTGTAGTCAATAATGATAAGGCCTTTATAGATGAACTGGACGAAGAAAGCGCAGGATGGATTATTTCTACCATTACTCTGGGCTCAAATATCAGAATCACCACCGGCACTGACGTGGGCGGCATTTCCGGCTATTCAGACGGCACCATACTCAGCTGTACCAATAACGCTACTGTAGGCTATGAGCACATCGGCTATAACGTAGGTGGTATCGTGGGCCGTCAAGCCGGCCTGGTTTCCAACTGTACCAACAAGGGTACAGTTCTTGGTCGAAAAGATGTAGGTGGTATCGCAGGCCAGATGGAGCCTTTCATAAGTATCGACGAAGCTGCCTCTATTTCTGATGCAGTAAAGGACCTTCACGACCTGATTGAAAAGCTTTTAGACGACCTTTCAGACTCGGAAAAGGGTATCAGCAATGACCTGGATGATATAAAAAAGCATACTGATATTGCTCTGGATCTGGGAAAAGACATATCCGATGAACTCATTGATTTCACCAATAGTAACATAGATGCCATGAATCTCATTGCAGATGAGATTTCTTATGTGCTAGAAAAGCTTCCGGATATCCTGGATAGCCTGGACCTGTCAGCAGCGGCCGCCAGAGCCTTCGGCGATGACTTAAAAAGAATAAATGACGATTTGGATATTCTAAACAAGCTGGATAAAAATGTTTATTCTGAAACAAAGCATGGCAGACTTACCATTACATCAGCTGTGGGCGGCTATATCTCCACAGACAATTACAGTCCTGAAAAAGACATTACCGTAAAACTTACCGTTCATCCGGAGGAAGGCTACAAGCTCCAGAGTCTGGTTATTTTGGATGCCAATGGAAATAACGTAAAGTATAAAGACAATAAGGATGGCAGCTACAATTTTGTCATGCCTGAAGAAAACGTTGTGGTCAGATCCGTATACAGCTACGTTGGCAGCTTTTTCCTAAAGTCCAATGAAGGCGGTACCATATCCAAGGCCTACAGCAGTAGCAGCGAAAAGCTGAAAATCACTGTGAAGCCCGAGGGTGGCTACACATTTTCCCAGGTTAAAGTAGGCGATAAATCCCTCAATATTTCCGAATTCAACTATGATGAAAATCAGAAGACATACACTCTGGAAATCTCCCAGAAAATGCCTAAAGGCGCTGTGCTGATCAGTACGGAATTTGTTAAGGAGAAGAGCAGTCACAGGATTACTTTGTCATCTTCTACCGGTGGTATTATCACTTCTGACAAGGTCCTGTCAGCCAAGGATGAAGCGGTAACAGTCAGAGTGAATGAATCTGCAGACTATGTACTTACGTCCTTGACACTGATGGCAGGCGACAGCACTACAGACCTGATTGCCCTTCGTACAGCAGAAGATGCACTGGAAAACCCCAATGAATACAGCTTTTCCATGCCTAATGCTGACGTGAAGGTCGAAGCTGTATTTGCCTACAGTGATGCTGCGAAGGCTAAGGAAGATACCGTAATATATACGGAGTCCACTATTGGAGGCTCCATGTATTTCGTAAAAAATCCCACTTCCAATGACTATGTTATTTATATAATGCCTGAAGCAGGATACGGGGTAGATGAAGACTCCGCCCTTACTATCTTCTCTAATGCCGGGGCAGGACAGGAAGCAAGTAACCCTGTAGGAGTATTAAAAGCTGAGCAGCTGACCAAGTATGGTAGCGGATATACTTACACCATCAATCATACCCAGCATACCACTCCTATCCGCGTATTTGGTCGTTTTACCAAAGCAGAAGCATTAAATACTTTAACTACTACCAGTGGTACCGGTGGCACAGCCAGCACAGACCTGCTTTCTGCTAAGTCAGGCGACAAAGTCCGGCTGGCAACTGTTCCTGTAAACGGCTACAGAGTAAGCAAAATCTCAATCCGGAGTCAAGGTAAGGAAATAAAGTACACTGCCAAGGAAGACACATCCAATGTCTATGAATTTACTATGCCGGATGACAATGTGGACGTGTATGTGGAATTTGCTCCTATAATGTTTATTGCCACTTCCAATTACGGAGGAAGTGTTAGTGTCACTGCAAACGGTGACACCTTAAAATTCACGGTAAAGCCTGATGACGGCTATACACTGGAAAATCCCCCTGTGGTTAAGGACGCATCGGGCAAGGCCATCACCCTGATCAAGCGTACTTCCGGTGTTTTCGCCTATGAATTTGATATCAGTAATAAAAAGAATCCCATCACCTGTCAGATTAAATTTGAAACTGCCACAGACTACGATGTAGTGGAAAATTCCAAGGATACCATTAATGACCAGGCAGATAATCTGACAAATTCCATGAAAGATATTCATGATACGGCAGATGCTATTTCCAATTTGGTAACCAATGAGTATGGGGAAATTGTTGATGCCGAGGAATTTATCAACGATCGCGACAAGGTAAATGAGCTGATTAAGCTTGTTATAGAACTGTTAGAAGAAGCATCAGAGGCAGGAGAAGCTGCTTCCACCCTGGTTAGCTCCATGAACACCCTGACCAATGTGCTGTTACCCTACCTGACAGACGCTGCAAAAGCTGTAAGAGACGATGCAGATAAAGCTATAGACGACCTGGATAGCTGTCTTGATTATCTGCAGCAGGCAGGTAAGCAGACCAAAGCTGTAGTGGATTACCTTAACACTCAGCCTTCCACTAAATTTACAGAGCTTTCGGATAATTTCTCCGATAATATTTCTTCTTTATTTGATGAAATGAAGTCCATATCCAGTGGAATGAGCCAGGTTAATAAAAACTTTTCCTCTTATTCCGACCTGATTCTGGACGATTTTAGAGCTATAAACGACAAAATCAACGACATCTTTGAATTAATTATTGATATCGTAAATAACGTAGAAAACGCATATAAAAATGACGGTGGACTTTTCGAGGATGTTTCTGACGAAGATTTAGAAAACGTCATCGCCGGAAAGGTAGCACTTTCTGCAAATTATGGACAAATCAGGGCCGATCTTAATGTCGGTGGCATTGCCGGCTCTATGTTTGTAGATACCGAAGATCCTGAAGATAATGCAGCAGGATCTGTAGAGTGGAACATGCGCAATACCTACGTGACCAAATGCGTGCTTACCGGATGCAATAACTACGGTGAAGTCACGGCCAAAGGAGACGGCGCCGGCGCTATCGTCGGCTTCCAGGGAATAGGAGTAGTGACCGATTGTACTGCTTTAGGCACTGCTTCCAGTACAGAAGGGGCTTATGTAGGTGGCATCGCAGGTCACTCCAACGCCATTATTCGTAACAGTAATTCCATCTGTTCACTTAAAGGCACCTACCATGTAGGCGGCATCGCAGGCCTTGGCAACAAAATTTCCCACTGCTATTCTCTTACAGTAATAACCGAGGCTACCAACAATGTGGGTGCTATTGCCGGCCTGGTAAAGTTCAAGGATGGCATTCACACCATAGACTCCGAAAATGTACATGATAACTTCTTTGTCAGCAGCAGTCTGGGTGGTATCGACGGCATCAGTTATACCGGAATAGCAGAAGAAATAAGCTATAAAGAATTACTGGCAATCCCCGGTATTTCCACAGACTTTTCTCACCTTTTTATCACCTTTAAGGTAGATGAACAGGTCATCGTAAGGAATGAGTATAAATACGGTACACCTCTCTCTGACATTAAGCTGCCGGAAATACCGGAGCTCGAAGGACACTTTGGCCAGTGGCCGGATCTTAAAGATATGATTTTCCAAGGCAATATTATTGTAGAGGCTGAGTACCTGCAAAACATCACCACCGTAAAAAGCGAAGAAAGCTCCACTATAGAAAAAGAAGATGGAACATCAATTCATAAAAACCTGGTTCTGGTAGACGGTGTATTCGATGCTTCCGTCAAGCTCCATGTCACTATTGACCGGGAAATTCTTCCTGACAGCATCTCCGGCGGCAGCTCCTTTGTAGTCTACCATGTGAAGCTGGAAAATTCCAAAGACACCGACAGCTACAAGGTCAGACTTTACAACTCCCTGGACAAAAATGTAAAGGTCTATGAAAAGAAGTCGGGGCAATGGATAGAGGTAGACAGCACTCAATACGGCTCCTATCAGCAGGCAGTAATGACAGGTAGTGAAGGCTGCTTTGCTCTGGTAGCCCGGAAAACATCCTATCTAAAATACATTGTTATCGCAGGCTGTGCAGCAGGCTGTGTGGTATTAATCATTATTATAAAGCTACTGGTCAGCTCCGTAAAAAAGCGTAAGATTAGGAGATCTTAGGATACTGTATGCGCGATGTAAATAAATTTTCAAAAATTTTATTTAAAAAACTAAAGTTTAGAAATATAATGCCGATATAATAAGTGGAGATACTATCTTTTGCTTCATTCACGCAGTAAGGTAGCATATATATGTTACAAGGATGTAGATTCATGACATATGTCGGAAAGGGAAAACATGGACGTTAATTACACATCAAAAGTTGAAGCAGCTTATACAAGCTCAGTTTCATATGAAAAAACAAATAGCAAAAAAGAGACTACAGAAAAGCCTGCAAATGAGAGCTCAAAGACTTCTTCTTTTGCAGAGCCCAGGGATACCGTTGAAATCTCTGCCAAGGGCATGGACCATGCTGCAGTCATCAAGAAGCTGAAAGCTGATGCTGATGCGCGTACCCAGCAGATGCGCTCACTTGTTGAAAAGCTTCTCATGAAGCAGACCGGTACTTTTAAGGGTATTTTAAGCGATGAAGATATGATTGCAGCCCTTAAGGACAAGAATTTCAAGGTAGATTCGGAGACTGCTGCACAGGCTCAGAAGGAAATCGCCGATGATGGATACTGGGGCTATGAAGAGACCTCATCCCGTATGGTTGAATTTGCCATCTCCATATCAGGTGACAATAAGGATATGGCCGACAAGCTTATGGATGCTATCAAGCAGGGCTTTAATCAGGCCAATAAAATGTGGGGGGGTAGTGAGACCAAGATGGCTCTCCCTGAGCTCAGCAAAAAGACTCTTGATAGAGCTATCCAGAAAATGGAAGCCTGGAAAAACGGTGAGGACTGGAAGAACCTTCCAAAAGATACCGATGAAAAGTCCGGCAACGGTAGTAATCTCAAGGTAAATTACACTCAGTCTTTTTCCTACAAGGCCGAGAGTAGCTACTCCTACTCCAACACATCAAAAATTGAAGGATAAAATAAAAACAACAGCTCAGACCATATGAAGTGAACCCCTTTTGTTAGACAAAAACGAAGTCTAATGAAAGGGGTTCACTTCATATTGTATAGGATGTGCATAATTTTTAAATGAAAATCCAATCAATGCTTTTATCCGGCCGGTCTTACTCAGTCCATTAAATTGTAATTCCAGTCAGCGCCGCCCCAGATACTGACGTCAAGGTCATCTATAACAATAGCTCCGCTTTCCGCATGGATATTGTACAGCTTATTATTTTGTTTGATTTTCACAACGCCGTTGCTCTCAGCAAAGGCCATTTTAGCATATGTAGCATATGTATTCATATACTTGACAATCCCATCGGCATATGCAGTAATAACCCAAGTCATAATGCCTGATGTGGGTCCAGGCTTAATCGTGCATACTTCCATCACTCCGTCCCCGTCAATATCAAACCTTGCCGATGACACGGTAATTAACATAAGCCAGTCCAGGGTCTCTTCTCTTATTGTTTCTTTTTCATCATCGCCAATGGTGATTATTACCTTTGTTTTTTTATCGTCATATCTTAACGAAATATGGGATTCGTCTTTTCCCAGATGCAGCTGAGTGAGGATTGTTCCATTATATGACCTTACTTCGTTACCATACATATACACTGCTGTTGATATATCGTTGCTGTGCCAGATAAGCTGAGTACTGCTTATTATATCTTTTTCAAAACAGCTTTCTGCCATATTGTAAATACAGTAAACAGACACATTTGGGCTCACGTGGCACTCTATCACCAGGTTATTGCCTGCCGGGGTGACCGACATAATGCCATTTATTTCCTGATTACGCTGTCTCAGATCATAATCCTTGCCGGAAATATTTATAGTGGTACTGCCCTTTACGAAATAGTACTCTCCTTTATTCGGTACAAATCCTGCGCCGTCTTCCATTATGCCGGGTGTAACAGTCACTTCCGGTGTTATGCTTGGTGTTGTAGTGTCGTCTTGGTTCTTTTTTCCGGGCTTATTGGTCAAAAAGCACACGGCCACCACAATAAGGACCACGACGCTTAATACAATCAACCAAAATGCAGGTTTTTTATAATTCATAACGTTGGTAATTCTTCTTTTCACATTAGTCTCGCCAAAGGCCACCGGACATGCCATGATACTGCTTCTGCGAACGCTGCAGTTAAGCAGGGCAACAGAGTAGTCCTTGCGATATTCCAGCCCCATTTCGTGGAGCACCTTTTCATCGCAGGCGGCTTCGATATCCCTGCAAAGCAGAATATAGGCCACCCACAGGATAGGATTGAACCAGTATACAGAAAGCAGCAGGAATCCCAGCGGCTTCCATACGTGATCACATCGCTTAATGTGAGCTTTTTCGTGCGCCAGTACTATTTTTACGGTATCTTCGTCCATGCCAAAGGGCAGATAAATCACCGGACGAAACAGCCCCAGCACAAAAGGTGACTGCACTCTTTCGCTCTGTCTGATCCTCTTTTCCATGGGGACAGACGTACGCAGGCGCAAATGCAGCACCAGATAACTTATACCAAAATATAAAAGCATGGCAGCCATGCCGCTGAGCCAGATAACAGACGCCACAAATGTCGCGACCTGTGTGGGATTTACGCTGGCCCCCACCACAGGTTTAAAAGTGTCGGTAATAATGGGATTAACTACGCTGTCCACAATGACCACACCACTCTGTATCTGCACGTTCTCTCCCTGTAAAATCTCCTGAGGCACCGTCTCGCGACTGGGCACAAGGCTCAGAGCACTTTCAATGGAAAAAGGCATCACCAGGCGAAGCGCCACAAGCCCCCACAGCAGGCAAAAAGTCCACTTGGGCGCTTTACGGAAAATGAGGCGTACCACCAGCACTGCCAGCACCAGCCATGTAGCTGTAATGCTTATATTCATCATATTTAAAAACAGACTTTCCATGGCTCCTCCTATTTTTCAATAATGCGCTTTATCTGCTCGATCTCGTCCTCGGATAATGCCTGGCGCTTGGCAAAAGCAGCGATAAATGCCGGAAGTGATCCCTCAAAGCGCTTTTCCAGAAGCTCGTCCAACTCACTTATCTGCGCCTCCTCCTTGGTAATAAGAGAAGTGACGATAGTGTTTTCATTTTTTACCACACCTCGCTCGCTAAGCCTCTTGATAACAGTAAAGGTCGTAGTCTTGGACCAGCCCAGACGCTCCTTGCACAATCCGGCCAACTCTGTGCTCTTTATCGGCTCATTCTCCCACAGAATGAGGCAAAATCTGTATTCACTTTCAAATATCTTTTGCATTTTGTCTCCCCCCTGTATCGGTCTAATGCATTAGTACGATTTTATACTAACGCGTTAGACCACTTTTGTCAATATCCTTTTTTAAAACAATTTGATTTGAAAAGCTAAAGTTTTGAGATATAATGCCAATAATAGTGGCAGGAGCAGGTATATCCAGCCATATTACACTGACGTAATCACATGCAAATGCCGGAAAGGACACAACATGGACGTTAATTACACTCAGTCTTTTTCCTGCAAAGCAGAATAACAAACAAACGAAGAAAAAAACAGCGATGGCAGGTGCACTCCTACCACCGCTGTTTTTAAGTTGTCAATGAATACCTTTTTAACATATCGGTCAGATAAGAGGATAAGGACATATTGTCCAGATTATCCTCATTTTTTTGAAATATGTATCTATATTATTGCTGTTCTTTATTTCGTTAATAAGGGTATCCGTATCTTTTCGCATTTCTTGTCCCTCATTTCTATTCTCTTGGTATAAATTGCTCAAATATAAATAAATCAAATTTATCCTTTACTTTATCCATAGCCTCCTGGCTCTTTATGGTCCAGGCAAACTGAAGTCCTCCGAATACCCTTCTCACCAGCCATCTGGATACAGTATTGGGATTTTTATCCGAAAAGGATATAAAATCCGGTTTACAGATATGGTTAAAAAGAAGGTGATGCACTGCCCATTTATCCAGTCCCTCTGACCTGCCCTCTTCTACGGAAAAATTAGCTGACAACTGGCCGCGAAGGATATCCGGGCGATTTTTTCTGTACCATCTTACTGCAAAAGGATGGAAGGATTCCATACAATAAATGCCCTTGTAATCCTTCAGTATCTCATTGGCCTTCTCACATACATGAGTATTTGAATTTATCATCTTTATTTCCATGCAGAGAGGCACTTTACCATCTATAATCTGCAACACATCGGAAAATAAAGGGATCTTGTTGTCTGAGCCCAGAATGTTCAACTCCCGGAGTTCCTCATAGGTCTTTGATATAACCGGAGCATCCACTCCACAAAGTCTTTTCAAGTCGTCATCATGAAAAACCACAACCTGGTCATCTTTGGTCAGCTGCACGTCCAGCTCTATGCCATAGCCCTGTTCCACTGCCTTTCTGAAAGCCGGTATGGTATTCTCCGGAGCCTCGGGAGTGGTATTGTCATGTAGCCCCCTGTGGGCATAATGATGCTTTAGAAAAGGAGTCCGCATTTCTTTTCTGCCCGTAGCAGGAGCTATCAGGTAAAGATATGCTACTAAAATAACAACTATAATAATAAGTATACCCATAATATCCCCATAAATCCTATATTTTAATCATCCACATCCAAGCTTTCCAGCACGCCCTTTGCTTCAGGCTTGTTGTCTCCGTGACGTACCATCAGCATGGTAAAAAATGCCAGAGCAACAAATATCGTAGCATATGGGAAAAGGGTTGTCATCTTCACATCCATTAAAAGGCCTGAAAATATAGGTGTAACAGTCTGTGCTGCCATGCTGGCTGTATAGTAGAAACCTGTGTATTTACCTACATTACCGCCAGTGGCCAGCTCTACTACCATGGGGTAGGAATTAACATTAATCGAGGCCCAGCCGATACCTGCTACCGAGAAAAGAATATTCATGACCATTGCAGGAGCACCTGCACGCAGGAAGGATGCTGTTCCAAAGGCTACTGCCAAAAGTACAACGCCCATAAGAATAGTCTTTTTTCTGCCGATCTTAGAAGACAAAATACCTACAGGGAAGTAAGAAATTATAGCAGCCACCTGAGCTATCATTAATGTGAGATTGTAGTCTACATTAAGTACTGTACCTGCATACACAGAATATTTTGATGTGACAGCGTTATAACCAAAATACCAGAGTACTACTGATGCCAAAATGAGTAAAAGAGAAGCACGCTCTTCTTTAGTCAGCTTTCTTTCACCGTTTACATCCTCTTTTTCATCTGTCAGGCCGAATTTCTTTTCTTCATCATGCATCTGAGCTACCATCTTGGGCTCACGAACATAGGAAAGGAAAAGAAGCAGGGAAATAATCATAATAGCGGATGTAACACCCATGATAGTAGTATAAGACATAAGTGCATTGGCAGCTTTACCTGTACCAAAAACAGTCCCCAATACCAAAAGAGTAACTCCGCCAAAGGTTCCCATCAGATTGATTACAGCATTGGCTTTAGATCTCAGTGGCTTAATGGTCACATCAGGCATAAGAGCTACGGCAGGTGATCTGAATATTGACATGGAAATCAGTACGAATACCAGGATAATCATGAATTTTACAAGGGAAGCAGGATGCTCTTTTGTAACTCCCGCAGCATAGACCTGCCGAGCAGGAACCACATAATTAATATAGTCGGCCGAGGTTTTGGTCACACCATCTATTTCCTCTTCCATACCTATAGACACAAACTGGTCCATGGTAAACTTTTCAGAGATTTTCACAGTCTCACCATCAGGAGTCCTGATAGTCAAATCCGCCTTATACAGTGTCTCCTGCGCAGAAGGATTGTCTATGGCTACTGCCGACAAATTATTTTTTTGCTCCAGATCCACCAGAGACAGGAGTACAAAAAGAATAGCGGCCAGCACCGTTCCAACTACAATAAAAGGTGTTCTTTTACCAAATCTGGACTTGCATTTGTCAGAGATACCGCCAAATAACGGGAGCAGGAAAAGGGCCAGGATATTATCCAGAGCCATAATAAAGCCTGACCATGCCTGATTCATACCAAATTTATCAGTAAGAATCTTGGGTATCAGTGAATCGTAAGCCTGCCAGAACAGACAGATAAGGAAAAATGCAAAGCCCACAAACATAGTTTTCTTGTAATCAAGTTTCATATAAACCCCCATTAATATTGCTATTTACAGCCTTCCCAAAAGGCTATTTTACAAATTGTACTTGATTTTACTGAACCACTTGAATTTTGGTGAATATTTAAAAAGCACTTTTGCCACCATTTTATCTTTTGATAAATACTTATTCTCCCAAAGTCTGGCATCTGCTGAGTGATTTCTGTTATCTCCCATCATAAAATAGCATCCGTCAGGTATCTGATACGGTCCGTAAGACCCTAACATTTCCTCTGCCAGATAGTCTTCGTCCAGCTTTTTATTGTTGATATAAAGGACACCATCCACTATCTCCAGTGTTTCTCCCGGCAGACCGATGACACGTTTTACCAGATATTTATTTTCTCCTTCGTAGTTATCAGGCTTGTCCGGATTAAGGAAAATAATGATATCTCCCCTTTGAACCTTATTAAAAATCCTCCATCCCACCAGCTTATCATCCGTCATAATGGTTTTCTCCATGGATGAAGTAGGCACTATAGCCTTAAAAATTACATATTTGGTTATTATCAAAGACAGAGCTATAGCAATAACTATTACTATAGCCCAGCTTAATGTTTCCTTTAACACCGACTTGGCCTTGTCCAAGCCTGTCTGCGGAGCCTTATTGCCACTATTCCCTGGCATAGGTCTCAATGTATCCATATTTTCGTCTTTATCTATATTCATCCAATTATCAGCCATATCTTCCCTCTTTTTCCAGATTATAATCAACAGGCTACAACGCCTCTCTCCTATTTTAATTCATTTTCGATTTTTTGCAAGGTTTCCCTATTTTTTTGTGGCATTTTACTAAAAGCTGGTGTATAATAGTTTAAGCATAAACGAAATGTTTAAGTTTTCACTTAACATTTCATATAACCATACAGGAGGAAAGGTTATGTTACTTACTAAGAATTACAAGTTCTGGTTCTGCACAGGCTCTCAGGACCTTTACGGAGACGAGTGTCTCTCTCACGTAGCTGCTCACTCTCAGGAGATTGTAGCTGCTCTTAATGCTTCAGGCGTTCTTCCCTACGAAGTAGTTTGGAAGCCTACACTTATTACCAATGAGCTTATCAGAAAGACTTTTAACGAAGCCAATAATGACGAGACATGTGCCGGTGTCATCACCTGGATGCACACTTTCTCCCCTGCAAAGAGCTGGATTCTGGGCCTGCAGGAGTACAGAAAGCCTCTGATGCACCTTCACACTCAGTACAATGAAGAGATTCCTTACGCTACAATGGACATGGATTTCATGAATGAGAATCAGGCTGCACACGGTGACCGTGAGTATGCTCACATTCTTTCCCGTATGGGTATCGAGAGAAAGGTAGTTGTAGGCTATTGGCAGGATGCTCGTGTACAGAACGAGATCGCTGCCTGGATGCGTACAGCTATCGGTATTGTTGAGTCCAGCCATATCAGAGTTATGCGTATTGCAGATAATATGAGAAATGTTGCCGTTACAGAAGGTGACAAGGTAGAAGCTCAGCTTAAGTTCGGTTGGGAGATTGATGCTTATCCTGTTAATGAGATTGCAGAGGCTGTTGCTGCTGTATCCGCTTCCGATACCAATGCTTTGGTAGATGAGTACTACGATAAGTACGATATCTGCCTGGAGGGTAGAGATCCAGAGGAGTTCAAAAAGCATGTTGCTGTTCAGGCTCAGATCGAGCTGGGCTTTGAGAGATTCCTGACAGATAAAAATTACCAGGCTATCGTTACACACTTTGGTGATCTGGGTGCTCTTAAGCAGCTTCCCGGCCTTGCTATTCAGCGACTGATGGAGAAGGGTTACGGCTTCGGCGCAGAGGGCGACTGGAAGGTAGCTGCCATGGTTCGTCTTATGAAGATTATGACAGCAGGCATGAAGGATGCCAAGGGTACTTCCATGCTGGAGGACTACACATACAATCTTGTTAAGGGCAAAGAAGGCATCATCCAGGCTCACATGCTGGAGATTTGTCCTACTATAGCAGACGGCCCTATCCAGATTAAGTGCCAGCCACTTTCAATGGGTAAGCGTGAGGATCCTGCCCGTCTGGTATTCCAGTCCAAAGAAGGCAAGGGTATCGCTACATCCCTTATCGATCTGGGCAATCGTTTCCGTCTCATCATCCAGGATGTTGACTGTAAGAAGGTTGAGAAGCCTCTTCCAAAGCTTCCTACAGCCATCAACTTCTGGACACCACAGCCTGACTTCTATACAGGCACAGAGGCTTGGCTCCTGGCAGGCGGCGCTCATCATACAGCTTTCTCCTATGACCTGACAGCAGATCAGATGGCAGACTGGGCTGCAGCTATGGGCATCGAGGCAGTTATTATCGACAAGAGCACCACCATCCGTGAGTTCAAGAAAGACCTTATGCTGGGTAATGTAGTATTCAGATAAATCTCTTACAAGTCAAAGGATTTCTGTTGACATATTTTCCAAAGCGGATAAAATGGTTTTTGCCATTTTATCCGTTTTTTTGCATAAATCAGGTAAAAAGCCCTGAAATTCACCAATTCTCGCATAGAGAGACAAATTTTCGCTGCTCTGGATAGACTTTTTTATCTCGCAGGGCTACAATTCAACCGAGCTCAAACAAAAAACGCGTTAATTTGGACACATAAGAGGAAAATACGATGGAAAAGAAAACTTTTGGAAGCTTTCTCTTGGCATTAAGAAAAGCTAATGGAATGACGCAGCAGGATCTGGCGGACAAGTTGGGAGTAACCAACAAGGCTGTAAGCAGATGGGAAAGAGATGAAAATTATCCCGACCTCACACTTTTGCCTGTTATTGCAGAAATCTTTAATGTGACCACAGATGAACTTTTAGGCGGTGGAAAAAAGCCTTCCGGCGAGGGAGATTTAAGCAGTGAGCAGCTTCAGAACGAAGCGAAGGCTTATAAGAAAAAGTCTGAAAAACAGATTAAAAATCTCCTAAGAAAACAGGAATTAAGATGGTTTAAAAATGTCGGCATCTGTGCCGCCATTTTTGCGGCTTCTCTTTTATTATATGCACTCGCCTATGGCAAATACGTATTCGATATAGCCACAGCCGGCCGCATAATGGAAACTGTTTTTGAATTTCTGGTGGTTGTTTCTGCCCTCGTGTTTGCAATAAGCCCGATTATCGAGATCTTCAGATTCAAAAATTATATTTACTCCTTTGAGGATTGCGAGACCGAGTCCGGGAAAATCCTGAGAAAATTCATCATAATCACATGGATTATTGAAAGCGTGATAGTATTTGCAGCAATGACACTGATGACTACAACACTGATGGACTATGGTGATTTGAGCTACATTCTCGTATTTTTGGTGATTGAGGCAGCAGCCTTTCTGGTACTCCAGATAATTAAGAAGAATCTTCGAAGAATTATCACCATGGTAATCGAAATACTTCTTTTGGTAGGACTCGTCATTTTAAATGCCAACTTCATAATCGGCCCTTCTGACATCTACAATGCAGCAAAAAAGCAAAAATTCGAGAAGCTTGAGGATTTTGTAGAATATGTAGAGCGCAATCCCAATTCCCATGCGCAGGACAGGGATTACGTAGAGCTGTATCTGGATAATAATTTCACAATTTATTACGAATACAGTTTAGAAAACGGTGATTCCGGTTATCTGGGCGATTTAGACGTTATGGAGTATCACTATGAGGCTAAATTTAACACTAAACACCTTATATTTAACTCTCACGATCAGAGCCTGGCCGCTACCTTCTCATTAAATAACAGCGATATTCACATTATTTCCATCATCTATGACGGTGACAAATTAAGCGCCACAGTATGTACACAAAGCGCATTTTTGACAGCGCAGAGAACACTTTCCTTAACTCGTTCACTGTTAGCTGTTATATTAATCATTGCTTTGGTAACCACTCCCATCATCGGATTTTTGGGGAAAAAGAAAATACAATAGAAAAAATCACGGGGTATCACACTTACCCCGTGATTTTATATTACGCTATGGCAGCATCTTACCGGTTTCCTGATACAGAGCATACCAGTCTTCTCTGGTCATATCGACTTCGTCTGCGTATATAGACTCCTTGAGATGCTCTACGCTGACAGAACCTGTTACTACCTGCAGATTTTTATCAATCATATACAGCCACTTGGTAGCGATAGCGCACTTGGTGGTATTATATTTCTCAGCATACTTTTTAAGTACTGCATTGATTTCAGGATACTTACCCTCATCAAAGATGGAGCCCTCGAAAAATCCCATCTGGAAGGGACTCCAGCACTGAATCTGTATTTTTTCCTTCTTCAGGAAGAAAAGCAGGTCGTCAGCCTCTTTGCTGACCATCTTGGCCGGTACATTGGTCATCATAATCTGGTCCACCATAGTGGTATTGCCCAGACCCAGCTGGACCTGATTGCAGGCGATTTTGATTTCACCCAGCTCACTCTGAAAGTACTCAATCTCACTTCTGGAAAAATTGGATACACCGAAGGAGCAAATCAGTCCCTTATCAAAAAGCTCCCTGATAGCACGGGCCACTTCCTCTGCATCCATCAGTACATCCGGTCTGTGTATAAGAAGTCTGTCCAGATACGTGGTCTTAAGTCTTG
>JAZUFN010000062.1:0-6396 GCA_045640725.1 Lachnospiraceae bacterium | reverse complement strand
TCATTAATAAATGTACCAAAGGCTGGTGGATAAAACTTTGCAGCTGTTTTGCAGTCTTTTGCTGTAACTTCTATATATTTCTTCCCATCTTTTTCTTTAGACTCCACCTTTAGATTGTTAAAGGAATATTTCTCCTCACTTCGAAGCTTCTTGAACTTATGCAGGAAACTAATATAGGAACATTTTTTTATACCACCAAGGATAATATCCAGATTAGGATGCACTCCGTTCTTGGCTGCATCAATCTCAAGTCCTGTCAAAATCGTACACATAGCACAAGATGGCTTGTCCGCACTATCCTCCAATGTTTCTGATTCTTCCACTGTTGTATCAGCCAGTGCCTGGCCATATTCCTTCTGCCCAATGGAAATAGCTGCATCTGATATTTGACCAATTCTGTTAGAAAACGTATTCTTAATATGTTCAAACAGATCTTGATTCTTTATTGTAGTTTCCCCACTAAGTGTCGTAGGTATCTTAATAGCTGGTAAATCACGCATCAAAACTTCACCAAAATATGGCGTATCTGCTTTTACAAATGCTCCTGATGCCACTGCAGCTACAACATCCTGATTATATACGACACTTACCAGGTCCCCATCAAAATCTGCTCCACCCAAGCACAGTGGCAATACAGAATGTCTAGGCACCATAACAATACCTGTTAGTGAGCCAAAATATTTGTCGTAAATCTCTCTGCTATACATATAATATTTATATGCATTTCTACCTTCATAGGTTACTTCATCCGTATCACAAAATCTCCGCATTATGTACTGTTCATTTCTTGATAAATGCGGATTCCTAAAGAAAGCGTAATAAGAATTAAAGTCTAACTCCAATGCTTTCGCATTGTCATCTACTCCATCTGTCGGTAAATAGAAACGATAATAGAGATATTTAGGAAAAAAATTAGGCGGGTTTTCAACCAAACTTACAAGCAGTGGCAACAAATCCCTACATAAATATCTTGTCTGACCTTCCACCAATATTTTTCCTGTAGCAAGTTTGGTCAGTAATCCCTTCTGCGTATTTCTAAGTTCATGCTTTATATATATATCATCTGCAAGCTGCTCGTTTTTATTTAACGCATGTCTCCAGTTAGGTATGTGGTAGTAAATTTTACCTTCATCTAAATCTATATAATCAGAATCTGTACTATCTGCATCATCAGATTCAAAACCATCAAAATCATTACCTTTTGTATTGTCATGTTCTTCTATGTCAAAGCTATTTAAATATTCCACTGGATTTTTGATAAAATTCTTATGTCTATCTAAAATGCGATCAAACTGCTCTTTAGTAAAATCAAGTGTATTTATGGTCTGATAGCTTAAATGAACATACTTCGAATGTCCATAAGGCAAATTTGTTCCTGATACATATAAGGCATGATTATATTTTTTCAGCATTTCACAATAAAATACCATAGGATCCATATCTTCCTCACCGGCATTCTTTAGATATTCCAATATCCATTTTTTTGCCTTGAACATACTTTCCGTAATGAAGATTCTCGCCTTACCAAGATCCCTTTCAATTCCAAAAGCATCTTTATATATATGAGAATCTTCGCTTCGATTAATGTTATATTCATCGAGGAATCCATGAACATCTACCTGATGAAGCATACCCTTTACAAAAGGAAGTCTTATCTGGAAAGATGTAGCACCTTCTGTACCAAGGGAGGCATTAATTAGCGCGCCATAAGAAGGTGCGATAAAACCAACACCATCAAAAGGTGTATCTACATATAACACTGGCTTTTCACCTTGATTATCAATGGCCCATACTTTTCCATTTTTTCCTACATTATTCAGATTTTCCTTCGCAGATATATTTTCATAATTATATCCGGTAATTGGTTTATCTAGATTTTTAGGATCCTTTCGTTCATCATGAATTACAACTAATGTTTCTGCTGTGATTTTAAAATCCTCGTGTTCAATTCTTTTAGAAGAAGATAAATAGAGTCCTCTGTAAGCGTAATATTTACTTTCCTGTATCTCAATGCGGGAAAAGTCCATGTCAAGATTCAATCTTGTATTTAATTCATCATAATAAGTCTCATCAATAAAAGAAATACGACTTTTACGACTCATATTTCCACTCTTATCAAACGCAACCATATGCACAGGCGTGTCCGATTCTTCTGTATAAATATCAAGGCCATTTTCTATAAGATCCTTAGCAAACTCCTGAAGTGATTCCCTATATCCATTTACGTCATCGCTATCAGACTCATCAAAAGGCATAAAGATATTATCAAAATCCATTACTAGCATTTTATCAAGCAATGTAGTACCTGTAATTTCAAACTTCTCATCCTCGCTACAGCGACTTTCTATCACTTTATTTTCTATCACTTTATAAAACTGATAAAAAACAGGACACTCTTCCATATCCTCTTCCTGCTTAATCACATGTCTGCATAAGGCTTTATTTATTAAATATATCGCATATACCTTATCGCCCTTTTCTTTTGGAAAATACTTAAATAAGGCTTTTGCATTAATTGTACGCATTTTTTGTTTTAGGGTATTCACTGTAATACTTCCTCACATTTTCAATATAACAACAAACAATTTTTGCATTTGTAACGTATTAATACATTCGTTCTAAAACCATGTTTCTGAATACACTTTGCATTCTTCTAACTCAAATTCTGCTTTATCAAAAATAAGACTAATTATATTTAGAAATTGCAATGATTTTTCAACCTATAGGTCACATAGCCAGTATCGCCTTGCTATGTCTACTACAATCATTAAAAGATGACAAAACTGCCATCCTTTCCTTGTTTTTCAATATGTTGGATTTTTGAAATCCATTATTTGTGATATGGTTCGCCTGCGTCTATTTTAAAGGCTCTGTATATTTGTTCCAGCAATACCACTCGCATCAGCTGATGTGGGAAAGTCATGGGAGAAAAGGAGAGCTTGAAATCTGCTCTTTCATATACTGCTTGAGATGTCCCCAGGCTGCCACCGATTACAAAAACCAGGTGACCCTTGCCTTGAACAGCCAGGTCTGCCATTTTTTTTGAAAGCTCCGGTGAAGTGAGTTCCTTTCCTTTTATCGCCAGCAGGAAAACATAGGCATCAGCAGGTATCTTGGATAGAATTCTTTCCCCTTCCGTATCTCGTATCTGTGCCTCCAGGGCTTCAGATGCCCCATCCGGAGTCTTTTCATCAGCACATTCCAGGATATCCAGCTTGCAATAACGGGACAAGCGCTTAGAATACTCTTCTATGGCCTCACGAAAAAATTTTTCTTTTATTTTACCTACGCATACTATACTTACTTTCATATGGCTCCTTAGTGATGTTATTGCAAAAAGTTGTCAGTGGGCCCTGTGATAACTTTTGCATATAAGCGTTCGGATTTCTTCAGGCAGTAGAAGAAGGCGGGGATGAGGAATATATCTGCGGCAATCCAGGCTGCGGGATTGGCCCAGCAAATACTGATAAAGCCCAGCTTGGCAGGGAGAGTAAGGCCTACAACGGTTCTTGCTATCATTTCCAGAATACCCGCTATCATGGCAAAGGTAGAATAGCCCATGCCCTGTATGGTATAACGGAAGGTAAGCACGATGGTAAGCAGGCAGTAACAGCCTGCAGACCAAAGAATAAATTGATAACCCAACTCCTGAATCTCCTTGTATCCGGCGTCACCTGTGTCCAGGAAAAGCAGCTCAAAAGGCTTGCCCACCAGGTAAACCACGCCAAACATGGCTATGGATATGCCAAAGCAAAGAAGGGTAGCCTTTATAAGACCTTCCTTTACTCGCTTTAATTCACCTGCTCCTACATTCTGCCCGGCAAAAGTAGCCATAGTAGCTCCCAGTGCTTCCAAAGGGCAGGTGACAATATTACCAATCTTGCCGCCTGCTGTGACGCCTGCTACTGCCGTATCTCCCAGTCCGTTAATGGCGGCCTGTATAATAACAGTACCAATAGCGGTAATGCCAAACTGCAGGCCCATGGGGAGCCCCACTGCCAGAAGCTTAAAAGCAATAAAGCCATTTATGGCAAAATCTCTTTTAGATAACCTTATAATATCGCACTTCTTCATCATGTAGATGAGACATCCTATGCCTGATACCCCCTGAGCAATAATTGTAGCCAGCGCAGCTCCACGTACTCCCATGCCCAGCCCCAGGATAAAGGCAAAGTCCAGAACAATATTGACTATAGATGACACAATAAGGAAAATCAGAGGTGTTCTGCTGTCTCCCAAAGACCTTAAAATGCCCGATGTCATATTGTATAAAAATGTAAGGGGAATACCTGCATATATAATAAAAATGTACTGGTAAGCATACTCAAATACCCCGTTTTCGGTAGGAGTATCCATGGCAATCAGCATGTTTTTACATAAAAGTGTTGTGAGCAGGGTAATAATCACCGCCAGCACAGCTGACAGCATGGTGCCGCCTGCCACAAAGCGTCTAAGCTGCTTATAGTTTTTTGCCCCGAATTCCTGAGCTACAGGGATAGCAAAGCCGGAACAGATACCATTTACCGTACCTATTACCAAAAAGTACAGGGATCCTATGGAGCCCACACCCGCCAGTGCATATCTGCCCAGATATTTACCTACTATGGCAGTATCTACCATATTGTAGACCTGCTGAAAAAGCATACCAAAAAAAACCGGCATGGCAAAGCCAATAATGCCGCCCAGTACGCTCCCTTTTGTCATATCCTTTGTTTTGGCCATTTTTTTGCCTCTTTCTTTATAGTTCCTTAATTGATTATTATATCCCATTCCACTAAAATCATTCGTGAAAGAATGGAGAAATATTGTTGAAATATGAATAAACTTTTTTACATTAACATCAATCAAATACGCTCGGAAGAAATATTTTCCCAGGTAAAAAACCATCTTTCTGATTACCGACTGGAAAAAACAGACCGCTGCGCCCGGTACAACGACAAGCTCCGCTCTGCCGCTGCCGGACTGCTTATTGATTGCGGTTTGGAATTTTATCACTTATGTGAAAAAACTGCAACGTATTCTTATACAAACAACGGGAAGCCCAGTATTGCCGGTCATCCCGAAATACATTTCTCCGTATCTCACTCCGGAGACTACGTAGTATGCGCATTTACTTCCAATCCGGTAGGAGTAGATATTGAACGGGTGAAAAACGTCAAGCCATCAATGATCAAATATACCTGCGACATGCAGGAAGCCGCTGCCATCAACCTTTTTGAGCCCTCTACTCCCGAATATAATGCTGGTTTTTTTGACGTCTGGACAAAAAAAGAGAGCTTTCTCAAGTTTCTGGGGATAGGCCTAAAAGTAAGGCCTGCAGAAATAAATGAGAAATTCTCCGAAAAGCTCTCACAGGTCAATTTCTATTCTTTCGATATTGCGGAAAATTATAAATGTACCCTTTGTACCGAAGGCTCACGACCTGTGCCCGTCGCTGTAGAGCTAAAGAATTGGCTAAAATAACATTCACCTAAAAAATCCCTCATCACCTTTTGGTAATGAGGGATTATATTTTTTATATTATACAAGTCTTGCATGCCATTTCTGAAGAGAATGGATATTGGCCTCCCCATTCTGCTGGAGGTAAAGGATACCTTCTGCAGTAGCTCTGGCAGCTGCCACAGTAGTCATATATGGAATTCTGTTCTTAATAGCAGCCTTTCTGATATAGGAGTCATCATATATGCTTTCCTTTTTGGAGGAAGGTGTGTTTACAATCAGATCCAGCTCACCATTTGTTACCAGATCCAGAATATTTGGTCTGCCCTCCTGAAGCTTATTGATAGTCTCACATGGGATACCGTTTTCCCGGAAGGTCTTGGCAGTACCGGAGGTAGAAACGATGGAGAAGCCTGCCTTTACATAAGTGCGGGCTACCTCTATCATCTCGTCCTTATCACGATTGTTGATGGAAATAAGTACCTTGCCGCCCTTAAGAGGAAGTGCTACCTTGGTGCCCTCCTGAGCCTTTACGAAAGCCTCGCCGTAATTCTTGGAGATACCTAAAACCTCACCTGTAGATCTCATTTCCGGTCCTAAAACAGGGTCAACCTCAGGGAACATATTGAATGGGAATACTGCTTCCTTTACACCATAGTAAGGGATAGGATCATTCTTAAGGTCTGCTACAGGTGAAGGACGACCTGTAAGCTCAGATGTAATAATATCTGTAGCCAGAGGCACCATGCGGATATTGCATACCTTTGATACCAGAGGAACCGTACGGCTGGCACGTGGATTGGCCTCGATTACGAATACCTTACCGTTTTCGATGGCGTACTGGATATTCATAAGACCCTTTACATGCATTTCCTCAGCGATTTTCTTGGTATATGTATTGATAGTCTCCAGATTCTCGGGACTGATATGTACGGAAGGAATAATACAAGCAGAGTC